>DASXEJ010000226.1 GCA_036490175.1 Pirellulales bacterium
TTGGGGGACGGGAACGCGTCGCGCGCTCATGGGGCGACGAGCAACTCGGCGATCAATCCGCTCGCGGCGCGTCCGGCGCATTTTCCGGCGAAAGCCCAGAATATCATTTGGCTCTTCATGAACGGCGGGCCAAGCCAGGTCGATACCTGGCAATACAAGCCGGAACTTGAAAAGCACGACGGCCAAGAACTGCCCGGCTTCGACAAGAACACCGGTTTTTTCGTCGAGCAAGTCGGCCCGCTGATGAAGTCGCCCTTCAAGTTCGATCGCCACGGCCAGTCGGGCACCTGGGTCTCGGAGATTTTTCCGAACATGGCCCAGCACGTGGACGACATGGCCTTCTTGCACGGCTGCTTCACCGAAACCAACAACCACTCACCAGCGCTGTTCCAGGTCAACACCGGCTTCAGTCGCATGGGCTTTCCCAGCGTCGGCGCTTGGGTGACCTATGGTTTGGGATCGGCCAGCCAGAACCTGCCA
Organism: Pirellulales bacterium; assembly: GCA_036490175.1. Lineage (NCBI taxonomy): Bacteria > Pseudomonadati > Planctomycetota > Planctomycetia > Pirellulales > Pirellulales bacterium. The sequence goes on from DASXEJ010000226.1 coordinate 481, forward strand.
GCCTTCGTCGTGATGTACGACACGCTCGGGCGCGGGCTACCCAAGGGCTACGCACAAAACTGGGGCGCCGGGTTCCTGCCCGGTATCTTTCAGGGGACGGCGTTAAACGCCCAAGGCGCGCCGATCGACAATCTGGCCCGGCCATCGGGCATCAGCGATGCCGAGCAACAAAACCAACTGGCCCTGTTGAACCGCTTGAATCGCCGCCAGTTGGAGCAGCATCCTGGCGAAGCAGAATTCGCTGCCCGCATCGAAAGTTTCGAGCTGGCGTATCGCATGCAAATGGCAGCGCCCGAAGCTCTCAACGTCGATGGCGAGCCCGAGTCGATCAAGAAACTGTACGGGCTGGAGAATCCGAAGTGTACGCACTTCAGCCGGCAATGCTTGATCGCGCGGCGGATGATCGAGCGCGGCGTCCGCTTCGTGCAGATTTACTCAGGCGGCACCGAGAACGAAAAGAGTTGGGACGGCCATACCAATATCGCCGACAATCACCGCCAGTTCGCCGGCGAGACCGACGTGCCGATCGCGGGCCTGCTTTCCGACCTGAAGCAGCGCGGCTTGCTAGACTCGACGCTGATCGTCTGGAACGGCGAATTCGGCCGCTTGCCGATTGTGCAAAAGGGAGGCACCGGCCGCGACCATAATCCACACGCCTTTACTACCTGGATGACCGGCGGCGGCGTCAAAGGGGGCGTTCATCACGGCGACACCGACGACTTCGGACACAAGGCTGTCTCCGGGCGGGTCAGCATCAACGACCTGCACGCCACGATGTTGCATTTAATGGGGATCGATCACACGCGGTTGACGTATCATTTCAACGGGCGCGATTTCCGGCTGACAGACGTGGCCGGCGAAGTCGTCCGCGAGATCCTGGCATAATCATGCGCCGCGCGCCACATCCCAACTGCGCTTCGCAACAACGTTCGCTGCCGGACGACGGAGGCGGTCCTCCGGAATGCCTGCGCCGCGCGTTTCTTTGGAATCTGGGCGGCGGATTGGGCGGGATTGCGCTCGCCCACTTGTTGGGTCGCGAGGGGCTGCTGGCGGCCGAACCCAGCTCGCCTATGGATCCCGTCCCACGGCAACTCGCTCTCCACGGCGGACTGCATCATCCGGCCCGCGCCAAACGCATGGTGCAGCTGTTCATGTCGGGCGCGGCGAGCCAGTGCGACACGTTCGATTACAAGCCCGAGTTGATCCGCCGTAACGGGCAGCCGTTTGACCCAGGCGAAAAAGTCGAGCTGTTCCAAAGCGATCCGGGCCAGTGCATGCAAAGCCCTTGGGCCTGGCGGCGGTATGGCCAATGCGGCAAGTGGATCAGCGACCTGGTGCCGCACCTGGGTGGATGCGTCGACGAGATGGCGTTCATTCATTCGATGGTCTCGAAATCGAATGTGCATGGACCGGCCACCTTCATGCAAAATTCGGGCTTCGTGCTGCCGGGCTTTCCTGCGATGGGCGCATGGATGAGCTACGGATTGGGCAGCATGAGCGCCGATCTTCCGACATTCGTGGTGCTGCCCGACTCACGAGGTTTCGCGCCCAACGGCCCGGGAAATTGGACGGCCGGGTTCCTACCCGCGGCGCATCAGGGAACCATGATCCGGCCCGGGGCGGTTAATCCGATTGCCGATTTATTTCCGCCAGCCACGGCAAAGTTCATTCGCCCGGAAAGTGAAGCGGCCGGGCTGGAACTACTGGCCCGGCTCAATCGAGCCCACGAAGCCAGCCGGCAGGGCGACTCGCAACTCGACGCGCGCATTCGCTCTTACGAGTTGGCCGCGCGCTTGCAAACGAGCGCGCCCGAGGTCCTGAACCTGGCCGACGAGAGTGCGCGGACACTCGAACAGTATGGCTTGAACCAGCCGGTGACCGAAGACTTTGGACGCAATTGCCTGGTCGCGCGGCGGTTGCTCGAACGGGGCGTGCGATTCGTCCAGGTGTGGAGCGGCGCAGACAATGGGTTTCCGCGGCGCAATTGGGATTCGCACGAGGATATCGCCCGCGACCATGCCACGATGGCGGCCAGCATGGACCAACCGGCCGCGGCCTTGATCATGGATCTCAAAGAGCGCGGCCTGCTGGAAGACACGATCGTGATGTGGACGACCGAGTTCGGCCGCATGCCGTGCGGCCAAGGGACCAAGGGGCGCGATCACAATCCCTTTACGTTTACCACCTGGCTGGCTGGCGGCGGCGTTCGCGGCGGCACCACTTACGGGGCCAGTGACGAGTGGTCGTATAAAGCGGTCGACAATCCTACGTACTGCTACGACGTACACGCCACGATGCTGCACCTATTGGGCATCGACCATACCAAGCTGGTCTATCGCCACAATGGCATCGACCGCCGTTTGACGGACGTACATGGAAACGTGATCAGCGAGCTGCTGGCGTAGGGAACGGCGACGAAACGCTGAACGATGAGTGCGGAACGCTGAATGGTTGATATTTGAGCGTCAGCGCGTTGCCAGATTCTTGCGCGCGATTTCGTGAACCCGCAATCTCGTTAAGTTGCGGCGTCGTCCGATTCGTCCAGGCCATATTCCTTGAGCTTTTTGTGCAGCGTGTTGCGGTTGATTCCCAATCGCGCGGCGGCTTTGATTTGCACATTCTCGCAACTGGCCAGCACCTGGGCGATCAGTTCGCGCTCGACGCGGTTGACGACCTTGGTGTGCAGAGCGTCTTCCTGAGGGCCGGCCGTGGCCAGCGCCTGCTGCACCAATTCGAACGCCAATGTCTCGAGGTCGGGTTCCTTGAAACGCGTCGTGCGCGGTCGGCGTTGGCCGAGGACAGTGTCGGGCAGCAGCTCGGCCGTCAGCTCGTCGCCCGGCGCCATGACCACGGCCCGCTCGATATAGTTCTGCAGCTCGCGGACATTGCCGGGCCAGTGGTAATCTTGCAGCGCATCCATCGCTTTGCGATCGATGTGAACGACGTAGCGATCGTTTTCCTCGTTGTAAGCATTGAGGAAATGACCGATGAGTTCCGGAATATCCTCACGCCGTTCGCGCAGCGGAGGAAGATGGATCGGCACCACGTTCAGGCGATAGTAAAGATCTTCGCGAAAGCGGTCGGCTTCGACCTCTTCCAACAAATCGCGATTGCTAGCTGCGATGACGCGGGTGTCGACGCGGATCGTTTGCGTGTCTCCCACCCGCTCGAACTCGCGTTCTTGCAATACGCGCAGCAGCTTCACTTGTAATTTGGGCGTGGTGGAATTGATCTCGTCGAGAAACACGGTGCCGGTATGGGCCGCCTCGAAGCGACCGGTGCGATTATCGATGGCCCCTGTGAAGGAGCCCCGCACGTGACCGAACAGCTCGCTCTCTAGCAAGCTCTCGGAAAGTGCTCCGCAATTCACGCGCACGAAGGGACCGGTACCGCGCGGGCTGAGTAGATGGACAGCCTTGGCGATCAGCTCCTTGCCGGTGCCCGTTTCGCCCAACAATAGTACCGAGGCGTTGCTCTTGGCCACCTGGCGAGTGAGTCGATAGACCTTGTCCATTGCCGGCCCCGATCCGATGATTCCACGGATCGGCGGGCCCGATGCATTTGTCGCTTCGACAGGTCGGAAGGAACGGCTCATGAGGGGGTTTCCGCGGCATCCGCCGTGGGTAAACCTGGTGGCTGGGGTTTACGGTTACTGCGCAGGCCTGGGTTGCTCGAGCGCCAGCGAATCCGCCTGCGCTCGGGCCTCGATGGAATCCAGGATGCTGGCAAGCACCTGTTGCGTATCCTTACTTTGCGTCTCGCTGGCGTTGTAACGATCGTACTGCCCGAGAATCTCGTCGCTTTTCAACAATGTGCCCACGCGTGACACGCTATCGGCAAAGGCGTGAGCCGCTGCCTGCCGATCGGCAATGGGCGCCACCAGCCGGCTGGCCAGGTTGACCAGGGCGCGCTGGGCACGCGGCGTATCAAGCTTTGCCAAGGCTGCGATGGCCGGCGCGGTGAGGCCCGGCGCGTCGACACCGCTGATCACGGCCGCGTCGAGCTTGCGCAGATCGTAGACGCGTTGCCGCTCGGTGGCTAGGGTCGCGATCCACTCGAGCGCCTTGACGCCTTGCTGGCGGCGTTCGTCGCGGTCGACCTCGCTACGGCCGGCGGCGCGCAATAATCGCGCGACCTCGTACTGCGTGTGCGCCGCGTCGTGGGTCCGCGTCACGGCCACGCACAGCGGATAGCGGGCCGCTAACCGCTCGGCTTTCGGCTTCTCGTCAGCCAATGAGACCAGTGCCAAGGGGATACGCGCGGTGCGGCTATCAGCCCGCAATCGTTGAATGAGTTGACCGGACGTCGGCAGGCCGAGTGCTGTGTCAACTAAAATCAATTCGTAGTCGGCGCCGGTGCGGACGAGCCGAAATACGCCCGCGGCATCTGTCGCAGTGTCGGGCTCGTAACCCAATTGGGCGAGCAAGCCACCCAGGCGGCCCGCCTCGGCCCCTGTCGCCGCGGCAACCAAGGCCCGGGGCGCTCCGGACGAGCGGGCGAAAAACTCCAACGACTCGGCAACCTGACCTGCACCGGGGTAGGGATCGTGCGGAGCGAGTTGCATAATGGCCGACAGTGCGGCGTAGCGCAGGCTGCGATCCGGGTGAACCAGCGCCCGCACAAGCCCGCTGGCCTGTGGACTATGGGCGTAGAGCAAATACTTGTCGTGCGATGCGCCCAATTTCTGCGCGGCCACGGCGGCGGTGGCGGGCTGGTCATCCTCTAAGGCGAAGCTGAGTAGGTCCTGCCAATCGTCGATACTGACATGGGCGAACACATCCTGCGCCTTGGCGATGTGCGCCGCGGCACCGGGCTCGCGCCCTACATAGCCAATCGCCTGAGCGAGTGTCGACAAATACAACCGACGGATGGGCACACTATTTGGCAGCAGCAAATGCGCATCGGTTGCAAGACGTACGGCGGTCAGCAGGGAAGCGGCCGCCGGCGGCACAGACTCGCCGACCAACCGCTTTTTCTGATCGTCCCAGCGCCAGGCGATGGTTGCCGGCTCGGTCTCGGCCGCCGTGCGCCGATCGGGATGGCGAAATCCGCCGAGAATCGTACGAACACACTCGTGCAGCCGAGCGGCTGCCTGGTCTGGATTCGGAGGGCGCGTGAAATAAATGGTTAGTGCCGTGTGCCCGGCGGCTGCGACCTCGGGTGCCGTTCCCGGCGCAAGGGCCGGAGCCAAAAAGTAATCGGCGACCGCCGGATCTTCGATCTGACCCAACACATCTAGAACGTAGACCAGCAGTCGCTTGTCGCTCGATTCGAGCACGGCCACCAAGGGAGCCGCGGACTCAGGACCTAGTTCGACCAGAGTCTGGCAGATTGCGGACGACTCTGCAGCGCGAGCCGGATCGGCCAACGCCGCAACCAGCGCCGCCACGGCGGCACCATCGCCAGGACGCAACGCCGCGACCAGCACCGCATGCTCATGCGGTGTCGCACCGTGCAATTGCTTGACCAACTCTGTCAGGCGCGACGGATCGCGGGCAAAACGTTGGGCGCCGTCCAGGGCCGCGTTACAGAATTGCCCCGAGCCCGGATTCAGTTGCCGCTCGCGCCCCAAGCGCAGCAACACGGCCGAGCCGACTTCTGTCACCAGGTCGGCCATTTGTTCGTCAGTCAGCTTGAGCGCGAGCAGGCGTTGCACGAACGGTTGAGCCAACGCCGGATGTCCGAGATCAACGAGTATCTTCGACGCCCGCACCAACTCGGCCGGAGTTGTTGGATTGGCAGAGAGGAGTGCCTTGATGACGGGATCGTCGGCCGTGCGCGCGCCCACCGGCTTTGCGGCACCGGACAAGGCCTGCGCCGACGCGGCGGTGCAAGACGCCAGGACGCCGAGCAAAACGGCACAACGTAATATCCGGCTGTGAATCATGATGGGCATGCGCTAAGGCTTCTGATCTGCGTGTGGGGCGCTCAATCGTTCGGTCCAATGGGCAATCTGGCGGTCGACCTCGCGGGGGGCCGTCGATCCGTAGCTTTTAAAGGCGGCGATGGCACGATCGACCCCCAATACGTCGTACAAAGATTCGTCGAGCGGCGGATGCACTTCCTGAAATTCGGCCTGCGTCAGACCGGACAGCGGAACACCGCGCTGCATCGCTGTACGCACCAGTCGACCGACGATGTCGTGGGCGGTACGTTGCGGAACATCCTGTTGTATGAGCCACTCCATGAAGGTTGTCGCGTCGAGATAGCCACGGTCGAGCCCGGCGGAAATGGCTGCGCGATTCAGTTCCGCGCCGGCGACCAGCGGCGCCGCCACTTCGAGGCAGGCGGCCACGGTGTCGAAGGAATCGAATACGGCCTCCTTGTCCTCTTGCAGATCGCGGTTATAGGCCAGCGGCAACCCCTTGATCAGCACCAGCAACCGCGTCGTATTTCCGACCAGGCGGGCGGTCTTGCCGCGGACCAGTTCCAGAACGTCTGGATTGATCTTCTGCGGCATGATTGACGAACCGGTGCAGAAGGCCTGCGGCAGTTTGAGAAAATTGAATTCGCTGGTCGACCACAGGATCCATTCCTCGGCCCAAGTGCTGAGGTGCTCGCCGATCAAGGCCAGCGCGAATGCGAACTCCAGGACGAAGTCGCGGTCGCTCGAGGCATCCAGGCTATTGGCCGCCACGGCTTCGAAGCCGAGTCGAGCTGCCACGTCGTCGCGGTCGATCGGCACGCTGGTGCCGGCCAAGGCCGCGGTGCCGAGGGTCAAGACATTCGTGCGGCGGCGGCAATCGGCCAAACGGTCGCGATCGCGGGCAAACTTCTCGCAGTACGCTAGCCAATAGTGGGCAGCCAAGACGGGCTGGGCTCGCTGCGTATGGGTGTAGCCAGGCAAGACGCAATCGCGGTCGGCGCCGCAGCGGCCGAGAAACGCCCGTTGCAGGTCCGCCAGTCGCGCATCAATTATGTCGATTCCGTCACGTACCCACAGACGCAGATCGGTCGAGACCTGGTCGTTGCGGCTGCGTCCGGTGTGCAGCTTGCGGCCGGTGTCGCCGAGTCGGTCGACTAGCGCCCGCTCGATGTGCATGTGGACGTCTTCGAGCTCGACACGGAACTCGAACTGCCCCTGCTCAATCTCGTGGCGAACCTGTTCCAACGCCTGCACAATTTGCTGGCATTCCGAGTTCGAGATCACTGCTACCTTAGCCAGCATTTGGGCGTGAGCGATCGAGGCGCGAATGTCTTGCGCATAGAGTCGCCGATCGAAGCTCACGCTTTCCGTGAACTTCTCGACACGCCGATCCGTCGCGTCGGCAAAGACACCACCCCACGGCTTTTGCGCCACAGTTCCCACGTTTGCAAACTCAGCGTGAAGGCCAGAAAAACGCACCAAAACATTCACTGTAAACGGCTTACGGAAAAGTGTCAACGAGCCTCAGGCAGGCAATGCTGCAAATCTAGGCAGGCCAATGTGACAGGGGGCAAAGCCTTGCTAGCAGCAGTTCGCAGTGGGAGCCCGTTTCTCGGGGACGTACGGAAGGGTTGACTGCCAATACATTGATGGACTATGCATATACCTAGACAGCGGATGTATGGAGCCTGCAATGGAAAACAAACTGATCACCGGCACCGTCGAGATGTTGATGTTAGAAGTGATCTCGAATGGCCGGTCGTACGGTTACGAGATCGTGCAAACGGTGCTCTCGCGCTCGGGAGGCCGATTCGAGCTCAAGGAGGGTAGCCTCTATCCGGCGCTCCATCGCCTGGAGCGACAGAAGCTGCTCAGCGCGTCGTGGGCGGAGTTCGAAGGGCGGCGGCGGAAGTACTACGATATCACGCCTGCCGGGCGCAGCTGGCTGGTGGCGCGCCGGCAGGATTGGCAAGCGTTTGCGTCAGGCGTTAACGGCGTGCTGGGACTGGAGCGCGGAGTTCAACCAGCCTGACAGGGCCCGATGAGACCGGGACGTTTCGGGGTACTAACGCGTGACGGATCCATTCGAAGTTACGACCGGGCTTCCGGCGCCGCGGAATGACGAGCCGCCGGGATTACGCCAGGATATCGCGGATGAGTTGGCTGATCATTTGCAGTGTGCAATGGATCGGGAACGACTGCTGAACGAATCGGCTGCAGATCGTGAGAAGGTAACATTGCATGCGACCCTTGCGCGATTTGGCGACCCGGCCGCGGTCGCGCGCGGCCTATGGCGGGATGCGATGAAGGAGAAAATCATGGCACAGCGGCTCATGTCCGTCATGGTGGTCGTGGCCAGCGCGGCATGCGTGATGTGTGCAGCATTCATGTGGCAGTTGGTGCAATCCAACCGCGAGTCACAACAGAGCCTGCTGGCCGCCCAGCGTGAAATGCTGGCCGCGGCGATCGCTAAGCTCCAGCAATCGGCGGTCGCTGCAGGACCAAGCGAATCGGAACTATGGCAGCTGCTGCGCGTGAAGGTTGTTGATCCCGAGGGCCAGGCAGTTGCCGCCACTGCCACTTGCAGCGGAAAGTCTTTCGGCTCGGGCAACGATATCCACCAACGTGAAGCCACTGATGCCCAAGGCATCGCGGATTTTGGTCGCTTGCCGACCGGCCAATACACCATCTCAGTGCATGTCGACAGCAGCCACGAATTCAGTAGTGGCACAAGTATTATCCTCGGTCCCGGCCGGCCCAGCGAGCTAACAATCAAATGTCCGCTTGAACTGCCTGACCCGGTGGCCGTTCATTTTGCGATATCCCCCCCGGCGAAGCTTGAAACGCAACCGCTGTATTACGTGATCTGGCTCTCACCACGCGGTCGCTCGTTCGCCGGCCAATCTTGGCACTCAGACAATGAGGGTCAAAACAGCGGCGATCGATACGTACTGCTGGACAGTGCCGGCAAAGTACTTGGCGAGCTCTCAACCGATGAAGCGATCCGCCGCGTTTCGTCCGGAGGGGGAGTTGCACTATGCAATGCCGAAGCGATTCCGGCCGATTTAATGCTGCGACCTTGCGCCGGATTTGTTCCGCGCACCTACCAAATTATGTCATTGGCGGCTTACGTCCCGGCAGACGACGCCGAAGTGGAGCACGGCAGTCGTCCAACACTCAAGCTGACAAACTGGCAAGTGCCGTCGCAATCCGTGAACGTCGAAGCGAAGGCCAGCGACAGTGCCGTCTCCGAAGTCATAAAGATCGACTTCGCTAACGCCGATTTTTGGGATGCGATCGAGGAGAAGGTAAAATCCGACGCGCCGTCTACCCCCCCCACTGCCACGGTGCCTGATAGTTGAGTCCCAGGTTTACGATCCGTGACAAGAGCTTTTCGTACGACACGCCAGACTTCTCGGCGGACTCGGCGAAGTCCTCGCCGTATTCCAGGTTCGGATTAGGATTGGCCTCGAGCACATAGACCTTTCCCTCGGCAGTTAGCCTTAGATCCATCCGCGCATAGCCGCTCAGGCTGAGCGTGCGGTAGACCCGTTTGCATAAGTGGGCGATCTGACTGTCCACGGCTGGATCGAGATTCTCGGCCGGCCCCGTCTCGATACCGTGCTTCTTCTGGTAGTCGTGATCCCACTTTACCTTTTCGGTGGCAATCCGCACGGTGTCCTCAGGCATGTTGCGGAAGAACATTTCCCAGGTGGGAAACGTCTCGAGCCGCTGATTGCCGATGACGCCCACGTATAGCTCGCGCCCCTCGATGTATTCCTCGGCGATGGCGTCTGTGGCGGTCTGTTGATGGATGAATTGCACCCGCTCGGTGAGCTTCTCGTCGCTATGGACGACGGACGCCTGCGCGATGCCGACCGAGCCCTCTTCGCTGACGGATTTTACCAACAGTGGAAACTTCAACCGTTTGGGACGTTTGACGACCTTGCCCATGGGGAACACGGCAAAGTCGGGCACACGAATGCGGTGATACGAGAGAATCTTCTTGGTCAGCGCCTTGTCGTGGGCCAGCAGCAATCCGCGTGGATTACAGCCCGTGTACGGCTTGCGCATCAGTTCCAGATAGCCGACGACATGCTGGTCGTACACGGCCACGCCGTGAAACTCTTCGAGCAGATTGAAGGTGACGTCCGGATTCCATTGAGTGATCGCCTCGCGCAGCACGCCGAGATCGCTGCTGAGGCCCAGCGGCCGCACTTCGTGCCCCAAGTTCTGCAGCCCGGCCGAGACATCGTACTCGCTCTTGTAGGGAGCGACTTCCTTGGCGCTGAGTCCCTCGATGCTCTCAGGCGGCACGAGGTCTTCATGCATCAGCACTAAGACGCGCGGTTTCTTCATAGTGCCAGCCGGTGGTGACCCGCGTGGAGATAGTTCATGGTATGTACGGTCAGCAAAACCAGCGCATCGCGCTTGGTCTGCTGATCGGAACGGTGTACCCGCAGTTTTAGCTCGCGACAGCGAGCGATCATCTCCTGCAAAACCTGGTCGATCGTGTACTGGTGGGCCCCCGTCCAGTGCGAGACTAGTTCGCGTAGGTCGGGCCGCAGCCGGCGTAGAAAGGCCGAAGCCGCCGTGCGACCCGAGTGTTCTTTGGCCTCGGAAAACAAGCGCCGCAGGTCGCGATCGTAAACCGCCGCATGCTCGGTGCTATAGCGGGCCCGTTTCTCGTCGTAGTGCTCGCGCAGGGTTTTCTTCAACTGGGCGAGCGAATCGACTTTTTGCCGCGTCCGCACGGGAGGAACCATGTTCGACAGCTGCTTCATCAGCTCGTCGACATAGCGCAGCTTTTTTATCGCCGGCCAGCCGGCGTACTGCGTACGCCAGCGCGAGCCCGGTCGCAGCCACACGGCGAACGATTCGGCAAAATCTTCCGAGGGATGGCTCTGGGCGTACCAGGAATCCAGATGCAGCACGAATCGCTTGCTGTAGGGTTTGGGCGAATAGAATTCCGGATACGGTTGAGTGGAACTGCCGAACAGTGCGCGCCAGCGCTGCCGGCGGTGCAGACGAAAGGCGTTGTCGATGGCATGCCCCACTTCGTGCCGCAGAATGCGCAGGCACCATTGGCGCGTTCCCCCCTCGACTTCCAACATCTGCCGCTGCTCGAGCTTCATCAACCGCGGATGGGCCAGATAGAACGGAATCGCCACGCCGGGCACGCCGTCGGGCGAGAACCATTCTTCAGAGAGCCAATAGGCGGGCCGAAATTTCAGGTTACGGCGGCCCAACTCGTCGTTGATGCGGCCGACGCGTTCTTCCAACATCGACCCTTCGATGCGGACTCCCAGATCGCACAACCGCCAATCGAGCAACTCACGATCGGGCAGGTGCGACCAGGCCGGCTCGCGCACGCGCCGCCGTGGCGCACTCAAGAGGGCGGCGATATGTCGAGACCGGGAACGCACGAGTTGCAAAGTCTCCGTGTTATCGCAGAGCCGCGAGACGCCGAGGGGGGGGCGTGCGCGTGAACGCGACTGTCGTCCGTCGGCACGTTAGCGGGACAAGCCCACGGGGGACATGATGGCCAAAGCTTGCGGCGGCGCAAAGGTCGCCGCAAGGTTAGTCTATCTTATGGATGCTCGCGGCGGCGGCCTGAACGGCCGGCTCTGCCCGAGCGCCACGGGACATTCCTTCGACAAGACGTCCGTACGGGCGGAACTTCAGCATGCCCGGGATGCTGGAAGCCGGCCCAGTGAAATGTTATCATCGGAGGATTTTATGGCTCGACGCGGGGGCGTTCTGGCCTGGTTGCCCGGGCGGACTTGACCCGTCGCGGCCCTGACTTCCCCCTATTGATGGCATTCCTGGCCGCCGCAACGGCGCGACTGGGCCGGTGAACGGATTCAAAGCACATAAGGAACTCCCCGCGGTGGCTCGTCGCAACGACATTCAGAAGATTCTGTTGATTGGCTCAGGACCGATCGTGATCGGCCAGGCCTGCGAGTTCGATTATTCCGGTACTCAGGCTTGCAAGGCGCTGCGTGAGGAAGGTTACGAAGTCGTGCTGGTGAACTCGAATCCGGCCACGATCATGACCGATCCCGAGACGGCCGATCGCACCTACATCGAGCCGCTCACCTGGGAGATCGTCGCCAAGGTCATCGAGGCCGAGCGGCCCGACGCCATTCTGCCGACCTTGGGGGGCCAGACCGGGCTGAACCTGGCGATGGACCTGCACAGGCACGGCGTGCTTGAGCGCTTCGGCGTGGAGATGATCGGCGCCAAGCCCGACGTGATCGACAAGGCCGAGAACCGCCGCCGCTTTGCCGAGGCCATGCGCAAGATTGGCCTGGAAGTTTGCCGCGGCGAGACGATCGGCAATCTCGACGACGCCCGCCGCGTGCTGCAACAGGTCGGGTTGCCGTGCATCGTACGGCCCAGCTTCACGATGGGGGGGAGCGGCTCGTCGATAGCCTACAACCGGGAAGCGTTCGACGACCTGGTCAGCCGCGGCCTCGAGTTGTCACCGATCCACGAAGTATTGATCGAAGAATCGATCATCGGCTGGAAAGAGTACGAGATGGAGGTGATGCGCGATGTCGACGACAACGTCGTAATCATCTGCTCGATCGAGAACTTCGACCCGATGGGGGTCCACACAGGCGATTCGATCACCGTGGCGCCGGCCCAAACGCTTTCTGACAAAGAATATCAGCGGATGCGTGACGCCTCGCAGGCCGTGATCCGTGAGATCGGCGTCGAGACCGGCGGATCGAACATCCAGTTCGCCATCGACCCGCGCTCGGGACGGATGATCGTCGTCGAGATGAATCCGCGCGTCAGCCGCTCTAGCGCCTTGGCCTCGAAGGCCACGGGCTTTCCGATCGCCAAGATCGCCGCCAAGCTGGCCGTCGGCTACCGGCTGCATGAGTTGCCGAACGACATCACGCGCGAAACGATGGCGTGCTTCGAGCCGACCATTGATTACGTGGTCACCAAGATCCCCCGCTTTGCCTTCGAAAAGTTTGCCGAAGCTGATTCGACGCTGACCACGCAGATGAAAAGCGTCGGCGAAACGATGGCCATCGGACGCACATTCAAGGAATCGTTTCAGAAGGCCCTGCGCGGGCTAGAGGTCGGCGCCTTCGGGTTCGGCTGCGACGGCAAGGATCTGTGGGGCACATCTCAGCAACCATCGATCGAAGAGATTCGCGCCAAGCTATCCACGCCCAACCCCGATCGTGTCTGGTATCTGCGCTATGCATTCAAAGCCGGGATGACGATCGACGATATCTATCAGCTGACGGGCATCGATCCCTGGTTCCTGGATAACCTGCTGGGAATTGTGGATTTGGAGAATGAACTGCGCAGTCTCGAATCGCTAGCCAACGTCGACGACGTGCTACTGCGGCGCACCAAGCAGGCCGGTTTTTCCGACCGGCAACTGGCCACGATCTTTGACACGAGCGAAGGAGAAGTCCGCGCCGAGCGCAAGCGACGAGGCATCGTGGCCACCTTCAAGTCGGTGGATACCTGCGCTGCCGAGTTCCAGGCTTACACGCCCTACTACTACTCCACGTACGAGGACGAAGACGAGACGCCCCCCAAGCGGCGTGGCGTCAAGCGGATCGTCGTGCTAGGGGGCGGGCCCAACCGCTTCGGGCAGGGAATTGAATTCGATTATTGCTGCTGCCACGCCAGCTTCGCACTGCGCGAGTTGGGAATCGAGTCGATCATGGTCAACTCGAATCCCGAAACCGTCAGCACCGATTACGACACCAGCGACTTGCTGTTCTTCGAGCCGCTTACGACCGAAGACGTGCTGAACATCTGCGATCGCGTGCAGCCGGACGGCGTGATCGTGCAATTCGGCGGCCAGACGCCGTTGAACCTGTCGCGCGCGCTGGCCACTTGCGGCGTGCCGATCATCGGCACCAGCGTCGACACGATCGAGGACGCCGAAGACCGCGAGAAGTTCCAGCGACTGCTGCACCGGTTGGACCTGCGCCAGCCGGCCAACGCCATCGTGCGTACGATGAACGAGGCCCGCGCCGAGGCGGCCAAAGTCGGCTTTCCGGCCCTGGTGCGGCCCAGCTACGTGCTCGGCGGGCGTGCCATGGAGATTTGCTACGACCAGGCGCAGTTCGAGCGCTATGTGGCCGAGGCGTTTCTCGTCGCCCAGGGGCAACCGGTGCTGATCGACCGGTTCTTGGAAGACGCTATCGAGGTGGATGTCGATGCCGTGGCTGATGGCGAGCGAACCATCGTCGCCGGAATCATGGAACATATCGAAGAAGCGGGCGTCCACTCGGGCGATTCGGCCTGTGCGCTGCCGGCCTACAGCCTGCCCGGCCCGGTGTTGGCCGAAATCCGCGCGGCCACGGAAAAGCTCGCGCGACAGATGCAGGTCAAAGGGTTAATGAACATTCAGTTCGCCGTCAAGAAAGAGGATGACCGGCTTAATGTCTATGTGCTGGAGGTGAATCCGCGTGCCAGCCGCACATCGCCCTTCGTTTCCAAGGCCACCGGCATGCCACTGGCCAAAGTTGCGGCAAAGATCATGGCGGGCGTATCGCTGGCCGAGCAAGGCTATGAAAACGATCCCATCCCCAGCCATGTGTCGGTCAAGGAGAGTGTCTTTCCGTTTATCAAGTTCGCCGGCGTCGATATCGTGCTAGGGCCCGAGATGCGCTCGACCGGTGAAGTCATGGGAATCAGCGATCGGTTTTCGATTGCCTTTGCCAAAAGCCAGTTGGCTGCCGGGGTCGTGCTACCCACGCAAGGGACCATCTTCCTCAGCCTGACGGCGCGCACCAAGAAGTACGTCGTCCCGATCGGGAAGAAGCTGGTGGCCTTGGGTTTCAGCATAGTTGCCACGGCCGGCACGGCGCAGACGCTGGAAGACGCCGGCATCCAGGTGAAGCGCGTCAAGAAGCTGCAAGAAGGGCATCCCAACCTGCTCGATCATTTGATCGACGGACAAATTCATCTGATCATCAACACGCCCAGCGGCAAGGGAGCCCGCACCGACGAGGGGCGCATCCGCGCGGCGGCCGTGGCGCATGGCGTGCCGTGCATCACCACGATCCCCGCGGCCGAAGCCGCGCTGCGGGCGATGGAGGCGCTGCGCGAAGAAGAGTTAACCGTGCAGGCTCTTCAAGATCGCTTTCCGGTCGTCGCCAAAGAAGTCTGAGCAGTGGCAATATTTTGCGCGGCGCGTGGTCGCACGCTTCGCTCGACTGCATGTCGGAACTGGCCCGGGCGCACGAAGTTGCGCATGCCAGCAT
This sequence comes from Pirellulales bacterium, assembly GCA_036490175.1. Taxonomy (NCBI): domain Bacteria; kingdom Pseudomonadati; phylum Planctomycetota; class Planctomycetia; order Pirellulales; species Pirellulales bacterium. Next base: position 15,595 of record DASXEJ010000226.1, read on the forward strand.
GGCGACTCTATTCGCTCTGCAAAACTTCCGCATTGCTGCGGGAAATCGCCCTTGACCCCTGGCAGCGATTTACGTAATCTTCCCGCCTCATGAACGCCACGAACGGCAGCAAAACAACGCCGCACGTGACGCCGACAAAGACACAACGATCCACGTGGGAGGGCTCGCACCAGGGGAATGCAAATTCTCTGCGAGCCGACGAAGCGACTACCGCTGGCAAGGACGCTGGCGGGACGCTTCGCTTTTAAGGAGTCGGGAAGCCAAGGTTTTGGCAACCCACCGAGACCGTCGGCAGAGCAACGACACCAGCGACATTCACGGTGCCGTCGACTGCCGAGCTAAGCGACAAGGAAGTTGATTCTTTCGCCGACGAGATCTACTCGGCGACGTTATACCGTACACAACCCTGAACCCCTCAGGTAGACCGCGTCCAATCGCTCCCGGAAAAGGATGGCGTCCTTTGCCCCCCTGGGACCCATTCTTTCCGGGGGTTTTTTTGCGCGCAGGGCGAGGCAGGACCGCCGCAGCAGCGTACGACGCGCACTTTCGGCTGCCGGTTTTCACGCGCCAGCGCTGTCAGGCGCCTTCAGCCGCCATGGTGACATGCTCTTTGGATGCCATATCCACGCGCGAGCGTGGGCATGTGCCCGCTGCTGCTGAGCGCATCAGCATGCTCACACTGACGCGTGAGCATGGCACCCGCTTGCTGGTGGGTGAGCACCATCGGACGAAGATCGAATTGCCGACAATAACCCGTCTTAAGAGACGATTTGTTCGGCTTCCAGGAAGTGCTCGATGCCGTCGGCCTTGGCGATGACGATCACGCCCCCTTCGCTGACGGTAAATCCCCGCGCGCGGTCGTGCTCGTGGTCGTAACCAATTTCGACGCCTGGCGGGATGTGTACGCCCTTGTCGATAATCGCGCGCCGCACCTTTGCGTGGCGGCCGATGTCGACTCCCTCGAAGAGAATGGAATCTTCCACGTGCGCGAAGCTATTGATCCGGCAATTGGTCCCCAGGATCGAGCGTAACACGCTTCCCCCGGAAACGATCGAGCCGGCACAGATGATCGTGTCGAGCGCTTCTCCGCGGCGCGCGTGGGGCCCATCCTCGGCAAACACGAACTTGGGCGGGGGAACGTTCGGCAAATAGGTCCGGATCGGCCAACGCGTGTCGTACATGTTTAGGTCCGGATTGACCGAAACCAGATCCATGTTGGCCTCGAAATAGGCGTCGAGCGTTCCTACGTCGCGCCAATAGGCGTCGCGCTTGCGGTTTTCGTCGCGGAACGGAAACGACCACACGCGGTGCGTCTGCACCAGGCCCGGCAGGATATCCTTGCCGAAATCGTGGGCACTATTGTTGCGGGTCGCGTCGAGGCACAACTGCTCGAAGAGAAACCGGGCCGTGAAAACGTAAATGCCCATTGAGGCCAGGATATGCTGATCGTCGCCGGGAATCGTTTGCGGTACGGCAGGCTTTTCCTGAAAACCGACGATCCGGCCGTCAGCCTCGGTCTGCATGACACCAAAATGGCGTGATTCGCTAGCTGCCACGCGCAAGGCCGCCACCGTGACGTCCGCCTTGCGCTGCTTATGAGCGTTCACCAGCTGCAGGTAATCCATCTTATAGATATGGTCACCGGCCAGAATAACGACGTACTCGGGACGCTCTTTTTCCAGGGTATAGATGTTCTGGTAAACGGCGTCGGCTGTCCCCTGATACCAGTTTTCGTCGATGCGCTGCTGGGGCGGCACGACGTCGATGAATTCCCCGAGCTCGCGGCAAAGATAGCTGCGCCAGCCAAGGTTGATATGCCGATCCAGGCTCATCGCCTTGTACTGGGTCAGCACCAGGATCTTGCGCAACCCACTGTTCAGGCAGTTGGAGAGCGTGAAATCGATGATTCGATAGGCACCGCCAAAGGGCACCGCCGGCTTGGCGCGATCACGCGTAAGCGGCTCCAGGCGCGATCCCTTGCCGCCTGCCAACACAACTGCCAAAACGTTTTCCATCCGTGTGCCTCCCACAGAGGTTGCCTGATGATGCCCTTCTGGTCGGTATCGAGCATCTTACAGACTTCGCCCGCGCCGCTGAAGGGGTTCTGCCCCAAGGAGTTCGATCTCCCTCCCTTGCTGGCACGTGGATCGGACGCGCGGCCCTGATGCGATCATAGCGAACGACCTCGCCCCGGCGTGACGGCCGTCCGAACAACATTGCGATACTGCAAGCGGCCAGTGGCCGATCGCAAGAAGCAGTTTCGACCGTTCAACGCGCGGCCACGGCCACGACATCGGCCCACTGGCGCTGCCAAAGCTCGAAGACCAACAGCGACCACAGGCGATAACTATGATCAAAAACGCCCGACAGATGGTCGTTGACTAGTCGCTCGACGGCGGCCGGCTGGAAATACCCGCGCGATAAAGTCGCCGGGTCGAGCAATACTTCCCGCGTGAAATCGCGCAGCTCGTGGCGAAACCAATGCCCGAGCGGCACCCCGAATCCCATTTTCGGACGTGACAGCAACGAACGTGGCAATAGGTGGCCGAAAGTTTCGCGCAGAATCCGCTTCCCCCTTCCGCGGCGCAACTTCAGGTCGACCGGCATACGGGCGGCCAGCTCGACCACGTGCTGATCCAGGAACGGCGCGCGGCACTCCAATCCGTGGGCCATCGAGGCGATATCGACCTTGGTCATCAGGTCGCACGGCAGATAAGTCACCAGATCGACCAGGCTGGCCGCGGTTACCGGATCGCGTCCGCGCACCCGATTGAACGATTCTTGCAGGAAGTCAAAGGGATCGTGGTCTGGCAGTTGTGCGAGAAAGTCGTCCGAGTACAGGCTCGCTCGCTGCGCTTCGTTGAAGATCGACATCCAGTCGAAATAGCGTCGCTGCCCCGATTCGCCCAGCCCTGCCGCGAAGCGTTTGAATTTGCGCACCAGCGACTTCTGTCGCGGACTGGCCGGCAGGCACTGCCAGAACGAACCCGCCAACAGGCTGCGGACCGGCCCAGGCAGGCGATCAAACAACCCCGCCAATCTAACGGCCTGATAGCGCGTGTATCCTGCAAACAACTCGTCCCCCCCGTCTCCGGACAGGGCCACGGTGACGTGCCGTCGCGTCATTTGCGATACGTAGTAGGTCGGAATCGCCGAACTGTCGGCAAAGGGCTCGTCGTAGTGCCACATCAGCTTCGGCAGCATGGCCATGCCGTCTGGCTCGACGCGTTCTTCGTAATGATCGGTGCCTAGCAGCTTGGCAACTTCGCGCGCATAGCTCGTTTCGTCATACTCGGCGATCGGAAAGCCGATGGAGAATGTCTTCACCCGATCCTGCGAGAGCTGCTGCGCCAGGGCGACCACGATCGAGGAATCGATACCTCCGGAGAGAAACGCACCCAGCGGGACTTCGCTCTGCAGACGTTTTTCCACAGCCCGCGTCAATAGCTCGCGCAGCTCGGCAGAATAATCGGCTGCCGATCGATGCACTTCCTGCGTGAAGTCGGGCGACCAGTACTGGCCCAGCGACAGGGCGCCGTCGCGATAGACGGCGTAATGCGCGGGGGGCAGCTTGCGGATGCCGCGAAAGATCGTGCGCGGATGTGGCACATACTGATAGGCCAGATATTCGTCGACAGCCCGCGGATCGATCTCCCGAGCCACGTCCGGAACTTCCAGCAGGCTCTTGAGCTCGCTGGCAAAGAGCAGTCGCCCTGGCTCTTCGCGATATACGAGCGGTTTTTTTCCCAGCCGATCGCGCGCCAGCACAAGTTGCCGACGGCGTCCGTCCCAAATCGCCAGAGCGAACATGCCCTCGATGTGTTCCAGAAAACCGACGCCTTCATCTTCGTAAAGGTGCACGAGCGTTTCGGTATCGCTGGCCGTGCGAAAGCGGTGGCCTGCACCCTCGAGTCGGCGGTGAAGGTCACGAAAGTTGTAGATTTCTCCGTTGAAGACGATCCAAATGGTCTCGTCTTCGTTGGCCAGCGGCTGGCGACCGCCGGCGACATCGATGATCGACAGTCGACGATGCCCCAGCGCCACGCCGACGGTGGCGCTAGCCCCCTGATTCGTATGTACATCACTCGCATACAGGCCCACGTCGTCGGGTCCGCGGTGGCGCAGCATCTCGGTCATGCGCGCGAGCGTATCGCGCTCGACGCGTAACGCCGGATCGGTCCAAACGGCTCCGGTGATACCACACATGCGAGCGATTCAGTCCCAGTGGGAAACAAAAGACATGTCGAGCCCGGATCGCGCTGACCCAAAGTCCCCGTGCGCTCGAGGGAATGAACGTGCTCGACGGTTATCACTGCCTTACAACTGATCTTACTCTAAATCCGACCACCCGGCCGCGTGGGACGGTGGAAATCGAGCAGGACCGAACCTTGTGAGTTGGACATTTGGTGAGGATAATCGGCGCTAAGCGACCGCCGGCCTTTACTCCCGGATGGTCGCTTATGGTGCAACACCGTTCCAGCCATTTGTCACTGTTGTCACTTGCGAGGTCGATTTGAACGACGACTTCGACATGTATGCGGAGTTGCTGGGGCTTCTCGTTGGTCCGCGCCCTCCGGATTATTACACCTTGCTCGGCGTTGCGCCCTCTGAGACGGACGCTGCGCAGATTCACGCGGCCGCCAAACGGCGCATCACGCGGCTCTCATCCCTACTGCATAGCGAGCGGGCCAAATTCGCGCAGCACCTGATCGGCGAAATCGCCACCGCTCGCGCCGTGCTGACGACCCCCGAGGTAAAAGCTCGCTACGACGCCAAGCTGCGTCAAGCCGCGGATGGACTTCCCGCGGCGCGGCGCGTGCCGGCGGCGGAAATCGATTCTTTGATGCCCCCGACGCCGCTCGAGCAAACCGTGACGATGCCCGAGTTGCCCAAACCTGTCGAGGACGGTGCGCCGCCCCCCACAGTCGAATCCACCGCTCGTTGGGCCAAGACTGTGAGTACACCTCCTGAGCCGCCGAGAGTGCCCGATACGCCGGCCCCGGTAGTACAAGCCAGATTGATTGCCGGGCCAAGTGCGGCATTCCAGGCAAAACAATCGTCGGCGGCCGATTGGCTCCCCCCAGCGTTGCACAACTTGCCGTCGCCGGCAGGCGCGGCCGAGGCAGGAACGCCAGTGGTATGGCCGGCGGACGTACCTTCGGCCGCCGACACAGAGCTGATACCCGCGTTCGACAGCCCTCGTACCCTACGAATGAAAGCCACGGCCCGGCAAAAGCAGAACTCGCACGTCACGCTGATCGCGGTGCTGGCCTGTTCGCTGGTCGCGCTAGTGATCGGAGCCGTAGCTCTGTTCGCCTGGCAGTCTCAACAAAGGGAGCTGGCGCTGCGCGAGAATCGCGCTGCAACCGATGCGACAAACGAGGTGACAACAGATGCGCGTCCGCGTCGGCGTGACGTTGCGGTAGATCGTTCGCCAGTCACCCCATCCGCGCGCCCGCTGCCTGCGGAACTCGGTCGTTCGATTGACGAATCGTCAACGAACCAAGACAGTCGCATTGTCGAGCAGCCAAAAGCGGCCAACCAGTCACTGAAAATGACAGCCACCGCGGCAAACGGCACTGAGAAAATGTTGCCCTCGAAGGAGCCGCCGCCACAGCCGAGCACGGTAGTCCCACCGGCAGACGCGGTGGCTGATCCGGCACAAACGAAGTTGGTCGAAGACGCGCTCGCGGCGGCCCGTCAGGCTCTGGCGGGTCGCGACCTGGAGAAGGCGGACGAGCAATTAGATCTGGCCCTGGTCGAGGCGTCGGCGGATAGCTTGCGCGAGAAGGTCGAAGATGTGAAAACGCTGCGACATTTCGTGGGCGGGTTCTGGAATGCGGTCCACCAGAGCCTGCAATCGCTCGCCACGGGCGCAGAGCTGGTCGTGGACCAGGAAACGATGATCGTCGTCGATGTGCATCGCGATGACGACCGGCTCGTCGTCCGCCGCAGAGGGGCTAACGTCGACTATACGCGGCAACAATTGCCCACCGGTCTGGCCGTGATGCTGGCCGAGCAATGGCTGGCCGACGATGACGTCAACTCGCCGGTGTTTGTCGGCGCGTTTCTCGCCACCTCACCGCACAAAGAAGACATCGAGCGCGGCCATCGCGTCCTGGCCGCGGCCAAGGCCGCGGGATCCGAGGCGGCCGCCAGCGTCCTGACACAATTGGGCCGGTAGCTGATTGGGGTGTTCCGCGGCACCAGGCCACAAAGTCCGCCAATTGATTGCACGACGCTCAGCAGGCTAAAATGGTGCCTTAATCCCGCCTCCGCTAAACGTTACCATGCGGCGTCCGCGCGACGCGACACGCTCCCCCGCGATTCAGGACTGCTTCTTATGCCCTTTTGTCGAAACATCTTGCGTACCGTGTGCGCCCTAACGGCACTTCTGTGGGGCGTGCAGCATGCGGTGGCGCAACGCTCGGCTGAGGAAGAGTTGAAGTCATTGCGTGCCGCCGAGGGACTCGAAGTCTCGCTCTTTGCCTGCGAGCCGTTGATCACGAATCCTGCCGCGATCGACGTCGATACGCACGGACGGGTGTGGGTCGCCGAGATTCAATGGTATCGCGCCGCCGCCAAGGAGCCCGCGGCCGACAAAATCAAAGTGCTCGAAGATACCGATGGCGACGGCCGGGCAGACCGCGCGGTCGTATTCGCCGAAGGGTTGTTTTGCCCCATGAGCATCTGCGTAGCCGGCGACAAAGTCTACGTCGCCTGCAGCCCCGATTTGTGGGTTTACGAAGACAAAGACGGCGACCTGCGGGCCGACGGTCCGCCGCGCAAGGTCCTGACCGGCTTCAAGGGACGTAACCACGACCACGGCGCGCACAGCCTGACACTTGGGCCAGATCACAAATGGTGGATGTCGCACGGCGACGCGGGTTTCGACGTGACCGGAACTGATGGCTCGCACGTGGAGTTCAAGTGGGGCGCCGTGCTGCGCGGCGAGTTGGACGGCAGCCAATTGGAAATGGTCGCTAAGAATTTTCGCAATCCTTACGAAGTATGCGTCAGCTCATTCGGCGAATCGTATCTGAGCGACAACGACAACGACGGCAATTTCAGCGTGCGCATCTGCTGGCTGATGGAGGGGGGCAACTACGGATGGTTCGGGCATCCGCCGGCACGAGTTCCGCGCGAGGTTCCCTTCGGCGAGCATTGGCATTTTCGCGGACATGTGCCCGGCTATGTGCCGGCCACGCTCGTGACCGGCTTCGGTTCCCCCTGCGGAATCTGTTTCTACGAGGGGGATGCTCTGGGTCCCCACTTCAAGAACGCGCCGTTGCACACCGACGCAGGCCCACGCGAAGTGCGGCTCTATAGGCATGAAAAGGTCGGAGCCGGCATGCGCGCGACGAACGAAGTCATCATCTCGAGCAGCGAGGATAAATACTTTCGCCCCGACGACATCTGCACTGCACCCGATGGCAGCTTGTATGTTTCGGACTGGTACGACGGCGGAGTGGGGGGGCACGCCTACAACAATCCTGACCAGGGGCGGATATTCCTGGTGCGGCCACCCGGAAAAAGACTGGCCAAGCCCGGTAAGCCAGGCCCCTACGCATCGATCGACGACGCCATCGCAGGGCTGAAGAGTCCCAACCTGGCAACGCAGTTTCTGGCGCGTGAACGATTATTGACCGAAGGGCAACAAAGCACCGCCGCACTGACGGCGTTGCTCACAGCCGAAGACCCGAACTATCGGGCGCGGGCGCTATGGGTGCTCGACCGCCTCGGGGGTGAAGCCCGGCAGAAAGTGGTCGACCAGCTTCACGACCCATCGGGCAGGATGCGGGCCTTGGCAGCGCGTATTTTGCGACGCCACGGCGAGGAATACCGCGGGCCGCTATTGGCGCTGGTCGACGATTCAGAGATCGAAGTCCGCCGCGAGCTGCTGCTGGCGATGCGCCACTGGCGCGGCACGGACGTTGACGCGGCCCTCTTCAAGTTGGCCTCGGCCTATGACGGAACCGATCGCTATTTGCTCGAGGCGATCAACATCGCGGCAAGCGATAGGCAAAAAGAGCTGGGCCTCGCATTGGCCAAGGCCGCGCGGATTTCTTTCGACAATGTCGACCTGCTACAAGCGCTCGATCCGGATGCGGCCGCGCGGGTTTTATCTCACGGACTACGCCAGACGGGACTGGACGATGCAGCCCGCACTCGACTTTTAATTCGGTTGAGCACGATTCCATCCGTCCGCGCGGGAGAGATCATTCTGTCGGCGGCGCTCGACCGTGAGGCCGGCGCTACGTCGCGCCAGGCGGCGTTATCTGCCGTCACACGGAACTTGCCCGAAGACTGGAAAGAATTAGCAGATCGACCGGAACTTGTTGCCGCGATGGCGCAATTGCTGACGGAACCCGAATTGCAAGCCACGGCGATCGAAATGATCGACAAACAGCACTTGCGGCGTTGCGGCGGCATGTTGTTGGTCGTGGCGTACGATGTCGAGTTGCCGGGTGAGATACGTGCCCGCGCGCTGGCGGCCGCCGCGCGACTCGGTACCGAAGGCGCCATCGCCGCGAACGAATCCGTGCTGCGTGAGTCCAACGCAGAATTGCGGGCCGCGGCGACCAAGGCGCTGGTCGAATTGCAAGCCTGGGGGCCCGTCAAGGCGCTGCTCACGTCTGCTGAAACGCCGACGGCGCTCAAGACGGTCCTCATCGAGCGCGCGACCGACAGCGTGGCCGGTTCGCTGGTGCTTTTGCGATTGATTGAGGAGGGCGCATTGCCGGATGAACTGCGTGCCACGGTCATCGCCCGCACCACGCGCCACGTCGATACCGGCGTTCGCATCCTCTACGAACGGTTTGTCCCCGAGTCCGAGCGCCCCAAACGATTGGGTGCGGCGGTCAAGGCCGACGATATTCTGGCCATGACCGGCGACGAAAACCGCGGTCGCACGATTTTCTTCAAAAGTTCGGCGGCGCGCTGCAAAGCCTGTCATCGCGTCAATGGTTTCGGCAACATCGTCGGACCCGACCTCAGCCAGATCGGCAAGAAATATGAGCGTCGCGCGCTGCTGGAGACGATCTTGGACCCGTCCAAAGCGATCGCTCCGGAGTACATCGTGCATCTGGTCGAGACCACCGGCGGCGAAGTACACGCCGGATTTATCGTCGAACAGAACGATAGCGAGTTGGTGCTCAAAAACGTGGAAGGCAAATCGATTCGCCTGCCGAAGACCGAAGTCGCGACGACACAACCGCAGAAGCAATCCATGATG
>DASXEJ010000227.1 GCA_036490175.1 Pirellulales bacterium
CGAACCCACAACCCCTTGCGGGGCACCTGATTTCGAGTCAGGCCGCTAACCATTCGCATACCCTCCGAAGCACAACGCCCGATTTCAGGCCGCGTCACAGACCACCTTCACCCTCTCGGCACGCTCGGTCGGACCGCCTTACCGATCAACCGCCAGGACGAAGATAGTTCTGCAAGCGCGATTTGAGGCACGGGCAGCAATAAATCTAGTGTCGGGTCGAGTCGTGTACAAGGTTAGTGCGTTTCGGTTGCCAGCCGACGTCGTACGACGAAAATCTGGCGCACTGCCGAACGCCGCCAGGAATTGGACACGACAGACGACCTAAATTGACGGGATTAATTGCCCCGCTCTTCCGATACATGTGCGTTTGACGTGCGCAATATGACGGCCAGGCACAGATTCTCCGTGCGTCGGAACTACGCCAAATATGCCGCCGCCGGCCCGCCGGCGAGCCTCTTCGGTGACCGCAAAACGGTGTTACGACCCGTACCGGCAGGTTAACCGTGCCGCCGGGCGGGAATCAGTAACGGCCATCCGTGGTGAGCCTCTTGTAAGGGTTCTGGCGCAATGTGCTTACGTGTCGACCACTTAGAAATGCTTCTGGTCTGCGAGGCTCGACCGCCGATATCTCGCTAGTACCGGCCGTGGGGTAATGCTGCACGGTCGGTTGTCCGGCGGAGTCGGTGACTAGCGATGGATCGCAAGCCGTGCGAACGCCCTGACCAAGGCGAGGTCGGGTGTGGGTTCGCTCGGCGGAATGATTCGCAGCAGTTACACGAACCGGCGGACCGCGACGCGGTGCCGGTTGCCTCCAACAATCGGCAACTCATCAACTTATGGCCAAAGAACTGATCCGTGTCGTAACGCGAGCGGCCGATGGATCGATCCGCATCAAGGACTACAGCAAGGAAGATTCTCTTAAGAAACTCCACACGCAGATTGGGGTAGACGACTGCAGCACCGATTTGGGACTGCGCGGATTACCGGTGTTTCGCGGTCTGATTGGGCCGATGCCCGAAGGCAAGAACATCATCCGCTATGAGTCGCCCGAGGTCTTCGAAACTCTGACCAAGGAGTGGAGCACCGCGAAATCGACGCGGCGCTCGCGGCGGCCGAAGATCGTCGAAGACGTCCCGCAGCAATAGTCGGCTATCCTGGGAGTACTGCAATCTGACCATCGCTGCATTCCGCCGCTTCACAGGGCGGGATTGCCGATGGTCAGTTTGTTGATACACCTTCATCTGCAACGCCCGTCAGGCGCGCACGGCGCATTACCGGCGAGCAGCATTCCTCTGCCAGCTGCGTGACGCGCGGGGTGCCTAGCGGCTGAGCGCCGTCGTCGAACCCGTGGTCGGTGATGGCGACGATGACGAAGCGCCCGACAAGGTCGGCGGCGGATCGAGCCGAGCCACGCCCCCCATCGAGCCACTTGTTGGTACGCTCGCCACGACCGACGACGATGCGCCAGGTTGCGGCGGTGACACAGCCACACGGCTGGTAACCTGGTCGTGTACCGTGTGCCAGGTGGTTACCGGCACGTGTACCGTTTCCGTCGTCGGCACGGTTTCGTAGCGTGTGACAGGAACCTGTACGACGTCGCTGTGCGTTTCCCAACGCGTGTACGGGATCGTGCGAGTCGCCAACGTCGGCTGAGCAAAGGGGTTGTATCGCCCTTGCCAGTACGTCTCGGTTCGGTACTCGGTCACGGGAACCGAATACGTCCGCACGACTCCTTGGGTGTCCGTGCGATACTGCCCACGCAGGACAGTCCGAGAACTGGGCTGATACTGCGTCGAGGGTATCTGACGCGGAATCGTGTGATTCGTCTCTTTGTAAGTGACCCCGGAATTCGGGTCTTGATAGTAGCGAACGTCTTGGGCGGTTAAGCCTAGCGGGCTAAGTAAAACCGCCACTAGGGCCGCGGCCCATACAATGCGGCGTTGCATGTTTATGCTCCCGACGTGCCGTGTCGGTGATTCCTTATTGGGTGGGCCTGCCACACCCCTGACGTGGCTTCGCCCGACGTGCTGTCACATTGCCAGCATGCCGATGCGGGTGGGCCCTAGTCCTTTATCGGCACGTTCCGTATAACACCGTTAATCGCGTTTCGCCTGCCGTTCGGACTCTTGTGGAGCGTGCCCTCGGTGATCAGCAAGGAACTCCTCTCGATCTTGGTTTGTCCCGAGGCTCGCACGCCGCTGGAACTCGCGGATCAGACGCTGCTGGCCGCGGTCAATCGTGCTATCAGCGGCGGCCAGGTTCGCAACAAAGGGGGCGAGACCGTGGCTGAAACGCTCGACGCGGCCCTGGTGCGGCAGGATCGGGCCGTGCTCTACCCGATTGTCGACCGCATTCCCATCCTGTTGCTCGATGCAGGCATTGCCTTGGACCAGGGCGACGTGCATTTGGGCGCGCAGCAAAAGCCGTCTTAATCGTGCTACCGCCACGGGCAGCACGATGACCGCGAGTTTATCGGCGAGGCCATCTGAACATGCCTGCAAAGACCATCTTCAAACGGATCATCGACGGCGAGATTCCGGCCGATGTCGTCTACCAGGACGATCGTTGTTTGGCATTTCGCGATGTTTCGCCACAAGCGCCCACGCATATTCTTGTGATCCCGAAGCGCGAAATACCGTCGCTCTCCGACCTGACCGATGACGACGCATTGCTGGCAGGTCACTTGCTGTTGGTCGCGCGGCGCGTAGCGCGGGACCTAAAACTGACGGGTGGTTACCGCGTGGTCATCAATTGTGGGCCGGACGCCGGCCAATCGGTCGACCATTTGCACCTGCACGTTCTGGCAGGTCGACAGCTGACCTGGCCGCCGGGCTGACGCCCACGATTCGCGGCTATCGCAGGAACGACGGCATGGCGCGTCGCACGCGATCCATGATTCCTGGTTTGGTTTCCTCGTCTGTGGCCGTGGCGGGCGTGGCACCCTTGGGCACATAACGAGGCCGCGACGCCACGTTTTGCGACAGCGGCACGTTGGCCACCAGGAATCGTGGCCAATAGCTTTCCAATAGACGCAAGCAATCAGCCAATTGCCGGCTTTCCAGCGTGTAGAAAGCGAAGGTGATCATCTTTTTTAGTTCGCGGATTTCCTGCTCGTCGAATTCGCGCAGCTCGACGTCGTCGATCCAGACCTCGCCCGGCCCGGTCATGTCGAATCGCACGCGGAGGTCGCTCAACTGTTCCGTGGGCAGGTCGCGAATTTCGAATAAATATTGCATCCACTCGGTGCCGATCGTCTGCCCGGTTCCTTGCCCGACCGGCGCGTAACGGTAATAGTCTTGTCCCTTCCATCGCGCGCTGACGGCCAGTCTCAAAGGGGGCTGCCGCGCCGCATCGGCTACGCGCAGCCAGACCAAAACGGACAAATGGCCGCTACGCAAGGGAACAAACGGCGCGCTGATCAGCGAGGCGGCCCCCTGCGTGCTGGCAAATCGCAGGCTCTGGGCCCCGGTTTTCTTCTGTTCGGCATCGAATTCGGCGTACGCGCCGGCTTGCTCGCGCATCTGCCAACCGGGTAGCGGATCGTCCGCGGCGGGCGGCTGCTCGAAGCCGACATTGGCAAGCAGCTTCATTGCGGTCGGCTGCTGCAATAGCGCCACGCGTTCGCCCAAATCGCGAATGCGCAGGTAAAGCTCATTTTCCACGTCTTGGGCGAATGTCACCTGCGGATCTTGCAACTTGACATCCGCGGCCGAAAAACGCCCCGCCAGCAGCTCGAAGGGTTGCAATTCGATGGTCCAAGTCTGCCGCGCGCCGGTCGTCGCGAGCTCCGGTAATTGACGGGACTTTCCGAACCGATCGAGACGCGTGCCCGCGGGGGCCTCGACTTCGACAGTCAATCGCGTCTGCCATGGAGAGTCGTTGGTGAAATACACGAACGTTCCATGCCCATTCGCGTGGCGACGAATTGTGATCGGCTGCGTGGGGCCGTCGATCGTTTCGAAGGCGATTGCTGGCAACTCACGATACGTGGCCACGAGATCGGCGAGCGATTCTTCCTCACCCAGGGGCAACAGCCACCCTCCATCGAACATGGCCTCGGCGTCGAGCGTGGCAATTGCGTGAATAAAGCGTTGGCGATTGAGCGGACCAGACGGCAATGGCTGCCCGACCAACAATGTCTGAGCCCCTTTGAATGGGCTCTTGGCGTCGAACGTCGGCACCCGCAACTGCTGCGGCTCGTGAAAGAACAGCGCCGCGGATACTGCCTGGCCGTGCAGGGCCCGATCCAGCTCCATCGATTGATTCAACTCTAGCCCGACCGCCTGATTCGTGAGCGAGTTCAGCGGTTCGATCCATTGCGGCCGCGTTAGGACGAGGTCGTTGCTGGCTTGATACAGCTTGGGATCGATGCCCAAGGACAGCAGCACTCCTTCGGCGCTAGTGCGTGTGCGCAGGTTGGGCCGTAGTGCCTGTTCGATGTCGGGCCGTTCGAACATGTGCGCACCCAGCAAATACAGTGGCGCCGGTCGGTCGGTCACGCGCGATAGCTCACCGTGCATGCGGACGTGCAATTGGTTCAAGGCCTGGCTACGCCATTCCAGCCAGGGGCCGCGATACTCGGCAGCGATCAACTTGATGCGCGCGTCATGGCTCTCTGGCTCGAGCGGACGGATCCCTTTCTCATGCACGAAGCGATCGACGGTGCGCTGGTCGTAGCCCCAATCCGCGCCCGGTAGCTGGGCGTAGCCATCGGCAGAGAGTTGCACGGCTAGCCCCTGGAACGCTCCGTGATGCTGGTAGCGCTCGCACAATTCGCGCACGACCGCCAGCATAGCGTCCTGCACGCGCACATTTAGTGGATTGTAGTAGGGACCTAGTCCTTTCCGCGTTTCGTGCTCAGCGAGCCAGGGCTTGCCGCCGGCATCGACCGGGGCCACACCGACAGCCTCTTCCTCGTCGCGCCGCTTGAGTGCCTCGAGCTCGGCGAGCGGCGCGGAAAACTGCAAGGCCGGGATCAGCCGCATGCCCTCGCGATCGAACAGTCGGAACAACAGTTCCAGGATGTCTTTACGATAGGGGTCTTGGCCCGACGTGAAGTACGTCCCCGTGTCATAGCGTGGAGTCGGTTCCAAAAGTCGGCTTGGATAAATCGTGCTGCCGTCGGCCAACACGGTCATCACCAGTCCGTTGTAGCCGACGTGTTGCAGATACTCGACAAGGCGGGTCGCGCCTTCGTAGTACGTCACCCAATCGTCCAGTCCGCGACTGCTCCACTCGTCGAAAGCCTCGCTGGCTGAGAAGTTCTCTGGGAACAGCGGACGGTCGTAGAAGCCGGCCAGCAGCCGGTCGCCGACCGGGCCCTTGGCGCCAAACGCATGCGGCAGGAACGTGGGGCGATTCGTATCACGTCCCAGGCCTGAGACTCCTGACGCCTTCGGACCAATCACGCGTATCTTGCCGAACACGGCTCGGGAGCCGTCGCGCTGATTCGTTACCAGCAGCAGAGGAGTCTTAGTGCGCGGCCAGAACGTCACGCGATGCTTCGCCAACCCCGGCTCGTTGCTGGCCGCCTCGTCGGGCAGGCATACTCCCGCATCGATGCCTATCGGCGTGACCTGTCCCGAGGTATTTGGCTCGATGACGCTGATACCCAAAGTTTGAGCGACGTCGGTCGGATACTCGATTTCGACGACGTGCGGTTGTCCGGGCCGGGCGACTGGCAGCGGGAACGCCTCCCAACTTACATTCGGCTCGCGACCGCCGGGGCCCAGTTGAATCAGTTGGCCCAGCGGGTGCTGCCAGGACGTGGCATCACCATTGCCCAAGGGGCCTCGTCGCATGCCAGGGATGAGCGGCACGTTGCCCAACCGTTCCCACCAAGGCGGGCTGGCCGGATCTAGCTCGAACAGCGTTTCTGCCACAGCCGGAAACGGCGCTGCTCCGGCCGGCTGGGGCTGTGAAGCCGCCAGGACCACGACTTGCACTTTGCGTTCTTCGACCGTCTGCTTCCATCCCAAGCGGTTTTGTAGTGCGCGACGATGAACGGCGATGCGCAGATCATAAATCCCTTCGCTGTCGGGTAGCTTCACGGACAGAATGGTCGGCTCGGTTGCGCAGCCATCGGCGGTGAGACTCAACTCGCGTTCGTTCACCCACAGTGGATCCCGCGATGTGCGTGCGGCGAATAGCTGTGACACCAACAGCACCTTGCCACCGATGCCCGGCGGCAGCAGGTGGGGTTCGACTTCGATTTCGGCAACTTCACCGGCCGAGAAGATCACCGAATCTCGCGCCAGCTTGACGCGCAACCGGTCGCCGGGCACGCGGCGAATCAATAGCCGATTGCCCGCCTGATCTAGCGGCGCCGTAAAGACCTCTTGAGAAATTTGCGCGAGCGGAACGTTCAGGTCGACGCCGGTGGGATTCTCACGACTCACCAGCGACACTCGTAATGACGAAGTCAGCGGCGAGGTAACCGTAAAATCTACGCCGTCGTACGCGCGGATGCTGCGTGGTTGAACGTGCAAGATAGCGCCATCGGACCACATTGAGCCCGGTTCGTCGGCTTCAACGCCCAAGGGTATCGGCTCGGCCAATGTGCCTTCGGAGAGCGAGGCCGATCCTTTCCAGTGCTGCCCGCTGCCGCCCCCCCATTCCATCCGCAGCCGTAGGGTTGGTTCATGAGCACGGACACAAAGCGGTCCGACTAGCAGCGTAACGGCGGCCGCGACGAGCGCGATTCCTGCAATGCGGCATGCATTCGTCATTGCAACCAGCGGTGTACTGACCTGCGCTCGCGAGTTTTCGCGACGACTCGAGCGCGCAGCATGCCCCCCGGAAATACCCCAACGGCATTCCGTGGCGGGGCAATCGGCCGAGCGGTTCATTCCACCCGCCGCCGTTTGCCATGCATGCGGACTTCCTTGTCCGATCATCGCACGCTCGAAACTGTTGCTATACCTTGATCAACCCGGTGGGCCTGCATGCGCAATGCACAAGCTCATGTTCGTGCATCGATGAAAGCGCCGTTCGATCGACATGAAGTTGCAGACGACTTCTCACACAAAATTGCCATCGACGCGCCATTGGCGCCACTCGCTGTTGCCGGCGCCGAATTGAGCGACGACGACCTTAGCAATTCATCGGGCGACCGCGCCAGAAAACTTGCTGTAAGTAACAGAGTGGCAAAGAGAAATGGCGTTCCAAGGGCCGCGGATTATAGATTCGCTAGCCGCTTCCACCTATCCCACAATGACGCACGGCCAGGCGAGATTCGGTCTGTCGGCTAGCAGCCTGCGTCGACGGATTTTGCCCGCAACCGCTAGCAACGACCGATGGACGCAGGGAGACAATTCGCAAAGGCAATGTGCAGCGGATCTTTCGCAAGCGGCACGGCGGTTAATCCAAGCCTGCTAGCAGTACGTCCGCTAGCGGAGTTGATGACGTTTCCGACGACGACTGCGCGGACTCTGCCAGCACTTGTTCGAGCAGGTCGACGACCTCGGCACAGCGATCTGCCACGTTGTTCACGTCCCAGCGATCATCTGGTTTGGCGTAGAGTTCGACCGCGGGATCGTGTGTCGCTGCCGCGTCGCCGGTCGCCGTGCCCGGTCTCAACAGATACCAGGCCGGCGTGCGGATGGCGCGATATTTTCCCTCGCCGACCAGGATGGCCCGGTCGCGATACGTCGCCGGCTCGTCACGCACGAGCGACAACAGGCTGCCGCCCGGAGGGTCCGTGCCGAGCGCCGGCAGCGCGAGCCATTCGACCAGCGTCGGCAGCAAATCGTGCGGTTGCACCAGCGCCTGACTGCGATCGCTCGCGCCAACGCCGTCGGGCAGCCTGATAATCCAGGGAACGTGCGCCAATTCGGCATACAGCGAATCGTCGATTGGTCCGATGCGGCGATGTTCGCCCAGGGGGAATCCTCGCGCTGACATCACGGACAACAGAGTACGGTCGTAGATTGGCACTCCCTCCAGCCCTTCGAGTAGCATGCCAAGGCAGATGTCGAGCAACGACACCTGGCCTGCATAGGCGTGCGCAATGGACAAACGCTCGTCGGGATCGTAATTCTCCGGCAGCCATCGACTGGGCACAGCGACATCTGCCAGCGCCGGCGGATCATCCTCGTCGCAGTAGGCGTTGCGGAATTCCAGCGGCGCATCCCACGACGAGCCCAGACTGCCGCAGTGCAACCACAGGCAGAAAGGTTCTGCGGCTGATTCGAGCCACTGTCCTGCCACGGCAAAGAACCTTGCCAGGTTGCTCTGATGAATTTCGTCGACCGGCATCGCAGCGTGATTCAAATCGATGGGAATCACTTCGTCGATCGTCGCAGCCCAAGGC
The DNA here is from genome assembly GCA_036490175.1 of Pirellulales bacterium. NCBI lineage: Bacteria > Pseudomonadati > Planctomycetota > Planctomycetia > Pirellulales > Pirellulales bacterium. The sequence continues at coordinate 8,312 of DASXEJ010000227.1, forward strand.
ATCTGGGCTACGGTCGGGTCATCGGTGATCAGCGCCGTATGAACGTCGGCCTTATTCAAGCGCTCGATCAGCGTCGGCGCGGTGTGGCCGGCCATGCTTCGCCGCAGAATGTGCGATCCGGACGCCAGCGAAGCATACTGAGCTGCCAGGTCGGGTGATTCGATCAGAGCCTGATCGAATAAAAAACCGTCCGCGGCCAGACGGTCGAAGTTCCGCGTCGAGATCCACGAGTTTCCGTAGCAGCCCAAGTAACCTATGTGCAGCCGATCGATCACCAGGCAGATCGCATTCATGCCGAACGGTTGCCGAGGTATGCCAACGGGACCAAGCCTTTGCGCCGCGCGCCAGCCGCGATTCTACCGAGAATCACCGCCGAGGACACAGGCGCATTCCCGGTAATGACACGTGCCGCCCTCGCGTAGGCCAATGAAAAGCCGCATTGGCTTTCAGCTCGCGACAGCCTGCCGTTAGTTGCGATCGCGCAGGAGTGCCACGAACATTCGTAGCTCTTGCACGTCTTCGCGGAGCTGTTCGAGCTCGAAACGAACGTTCGACAGAGGCGATTCGCTTGCCAAGTGGCGGGCTCGTTCGACCTTGATCTTGGCCAACTCCAGGTCAGCCTTGAGCCGTTCGATTTCCGAGGGACTGACCGTGCCATTGAATTGCAGGTTCGCCCCTTCCGCCTTGGTCAACGATTCCTGCGCACTGCGCAGATCGGACTCGGCGCCCGAGACATAAATCGCGGCGTCGTTCGAGTCATCGTTCTCGGCCAGCTGCACCCGCTCGTGCGCCTCGCGAACATTTTCCTGAATTGCCTGCATGACGCTGGGACGAATCGTGTTCGGTAAACGGCGATTGGTTTCCTGATATTTTTCCAAGGTCGCTTCCATCAGTTTCAGGTAGCCCTTGGCGTAGCGGATGTCGAGCTCTTTTTCCTTGGCTTTTTCTTTCTCTTTGTCGGATTTGTCGGTGGAGGCGTTCTCTTTCTGGTGCGCCGACAACGGGCTGGCGACTTGGATTGCCAGGAAACCGCAGGCCATCAGTCCGGCTACAAAAATCCATCGTCGATTCCACATGGTCTCAACCCTCGATCCGAAATGTGATTGCCGCCAAAGCGGCAGCAAAAATCGCCTTGAAAACCTCGCGGAAATATAGCTTGTAGTTAGCCGCGCGGAGTTGCGCCGGTTTTGACGCCTGGAGCGGTGGCCGGCACCCGTGCCAGGCAAGAAGCCGGCCTCCTTGTCCGACCGCTCGCCCACCGTTACGCTCGACCCCAGTACACGGTGCCCGCGCGGGCCGACGGCCGGATCACCGCACGCTCTGCCATCAATCATCCGCATCCACGACGATAGCCATCAGGGTCTGCCATGAAATTCGCCATTTGCAATGAGACATTCCTGGATTGGCCCTTTGAACGGGCATTTGGCTTCGCCCGCGAATGCGGTTACACGGGCATCGAGATCGCGCCCTTCACGATGGCGACCGATGCCAACGAGATCTCGGCCAGCCGCCGCAGCGAGGTCAGACGTCAGGCCGAGGCGGCCGACCTGCAGGTCGTTGGGCTGCACTGGTTATTGGCCAAGACCTCGGGCTATTACCTCACCAGCCCCGACGACGCGATCCGCCGTAAGACGGCCCAATACGTGCGCGACCTGGCGCACCTATGCCGCGACCTGGGGGGCTCGATCATGGTGTTCGGTTCACCCCAACAGCGCAACTTGCTGCCGGGGGTGACCGAAGAACAGGGGATGGCCTACGCGACCGAAGTATTCCAGGCCGCCATGCCCACGCTCGAAGAATTGGATGTGACGTTGGCCGTCGAACCTTTGGGCCCGGCCGATGGCAACTTCTTACTCACGGCCGACGCCGGCGCGAAGCTGGTAGAAATGGTGGGCTCGCCGCATTGTCGATTGCACCTGGATTGCAAGGCGATGGCCAGCGAAGCACGTCCGATTCCCGAGATCATTCGCCGCCACGCGTCGCTGCTGATGCATTTTCATGCCAACGATGCGAACCTGCTCGGACCGGGATTTGGCACACTCGACTTTGTGCCGATCTTCGAAATGCTCGGCGAGGTCGATTACCGCGGCTGGGTCTCGGTCGAAGTGTTCGACTACAGTCCCGGCGTCGAACGGCTGGCAGGCGAGAGCATCGACTACATGCAACGCTGCGTGGCGGAATTGACCGGCTGAGGTGGGATCGCCACTGGGGATCGCCACTGGGGATCAGAGCTGGATCAGCACTGGGACGCCGATGTCAGCCGGCGCCAACCTTTAGCTCGGCCAGGTGCTGTGCGGTGCCGACCAGCCGGTCCCAGTTATCCGCGATGTATTCCGGTGGTCCACCGATCTGCGCCACAACCTGAGCCACCTGCTCGGTCGGCACCATTTCGATGGCATCCCAGGGACAAACCGTCAGATCGTAAGGGTCGCTCTTCTTACGCGCGATTCGCACGCAGACTTCGCACCCCACGCACCGCTCGATGTCGATTTCGCACCAACTCTGCAGATTGAACATGCCGGGGAACTGTTGCACTTTGACGATGCAATCCACCGGGCAGACCTCTAGGCAAGCCTCGCAACCAGTGCAGTTGTCGGCATTGATGACAGCCAATTCTTTGGGGAGCTTCTTGCGCGGGCCTTGTTTGGCCATGGGGATCAGGTCCTCAAATCTCGATGTCCAGCGGCGGGGGCAGGGGGGCGTGCTCTGCCAAATCGCGGATCGTTTCCACCGTGCCAGCCATCGCCAGCAGCGGTAGACATCCAATCATAGGGACAAATCGGGCGATCGCCAACCGCGCCGTGAGTCGTTCAGGGCAGAAATCGCTTGGCCCGCTGCCGGGCCGACATCCCGCGCGGCGTTATTAGCCGATCGCAACCGCCAGCCACGGAAAGGCTTCTACGCAGCGGCGGCCAGAACTATAATTCTGCCAATGACTTCAATCAAACGACTTGAACGCCATTTGTCGGCGACGGAGACGATCTAGCTTGCGGATCATTCAGTTTCCCCACCCCACCCTGCGGCGCGTATCGAAGCCGCTCCGCCGCGTCGATGACGAATTGCGGCGCATTGTTCGAGAGATGTTCGACGTGATGTACGAGGCCAAGGGCATTGGACTGGCCGCCAACCAGGTCGACCTCCCCTATCGGCTATTCGTCCTCAATCTAATGGGCGATCCGGCCGAGCCTAGTGCCGAGCGCGTGTTCCTGAATCCGGTTTTGAGTCAGCCCAAGGGGTCTGCCGAGTCCGAGGAGGGATGTTTGAGCCTACCCGGCTTATATGCCCCGGTCCGCCGTCCCGAGCAAATAACCATTAGTGCTTACGACCTGGCCGGTAACGAGATCGACGAGACGATCGAGGATTTGTACGCGCGTGCCGCGCAACACGAGACCGATCACTTGAACGGCGTACTGTTCATAGATCGACTAAGTCCGACGGTTCGCTTGGCGATCAAGGATTCGCTGGAAGAGTTCGAAATCGAATTTGCCGACCGCCGCCAGCGCGGTGAGATTCCCGACGACGAGCGCATTTCCGCCCGCCTGGCGGAACTGGAAGAACAGCGCACCTGATTGAAATATTGGGCGGCAGCGAGGATCGGAGCATTTTCCCATCTCCCCTTGCGAGAGAGGGTGATCGGCCGCAGGCCGATCGGGTGAGCGGGGGGAGGCACTCCGACAGTTCACCGGCACCCCACACTTCGCCTTCGGACTGAGAGCAAGCGGCCATGCGACTTGTCATGTTTGGCACCGGACCATTTGCCGCCCCGACGTTTCGCGCGCTGTACGAAACATCTCACCAGGTCGTGGCCTTGGTCACACAACCACCGCGGGTCGTACGCGGCAAAGTCGTGGCAGCAGACAGCCCATTGCGCGACGAGGCAGTCCGACGTGGCACGCCCATTCTCGATCCCGAGGACATCAACACCGCCGAGTCGCAATCGCGACTGGCCGAATGTGATGCCGAGCTGTTCGTGGTGGCCGATTATGGGCAAATCCTTTCGGCCGAGACACTGGGGCTGGCACGGCACGGTGCGATCAACCTGCACGGCTCACTCTTGCCGAAGTACCGCGGCGCGGCTCCGATCAATTGGGCGCTCTACAAAGGAGAAACAGAAACGGGCGTGAGCGTGATTCACATGACGCCGCGTATTGATGCCGGTCCAGTACTGGCTCAAGCCAAGCTCACTATTGACCCCGACGAAACGGCCGTGGAGTTGGAAACGCGGCTGTGCGAACTTGGTGCCCCGCTGGTTTGCCATGTGATCGAGGCGATCGTCGCCGGATCGACCGCTTCGCTACCGCAAGATCTGGCCCTGGCGACCAAGGCCCGCCGACTGCGCAAAACGGACGGCGCGATCGATTGGTCGCGCACACCCGCCGAAATTAAGAATCAGGTGCGGGCACTGCAACCCTGGCCGAGAGCCTACACCGACTGGCTGCGGACCTCGGGCAGCCCGTTGCGTCTGATTATTGGGCAGGCGCAGGCCGTCGAATACATGCAGCCATCTACGTCCTCAAGGGCGAAGGACGCAGAGCCAGGGGAGGTTCTCGTTGCCGACAAGCAGAACTTTTTCATAGCGTCTGGCCATGGCGCGGTGGCGATCTTGCGAATACAACCGGCAGGTCGGCAGATGATGTCCGCCGCCGACTTCCTTCACGGTCATCCGATCCGCGTGGGTGACCGATTGGGTCTAGCGGAAGAGCCGGCGGCATAGCAGTCGTTTGCTGTGCTTCGCGACCGCGACTCAGCTTTTCGCCTCTTGCTGAAATGAGTCGCAATAGCGACCATATCCGCGTTTCTACGGGACCTGGCGCCTCGCTAGTCGCTAGTTATGCTCGGAAGGTTTACAAACGCGGACGGCCGCCGCCAATTCGATATCGATCCCGCGCCTTTCCATCCAATAAAGGCTATGAATTCCAGAACGGGGCCGCTGAGTTTCGGATTCGGGAAGCGGCTAACGTAAGCAGCGCCAATCATCGGGTATACGCGTACGCGATTGTCAGTCGCTGTAATTTGTCCCGGCACCGCGACGAGACGTTGCGTACGGCCGGCACGCGAGCCCCCAGGCCAATATTGCCACCACGACCAAGATCTCGCCGATCCCGAATTGGAACCAGCGGCGGTAGGTGGGCGTGATCGTGGGCATTGATTAATTATAATGCTGTAGCGCCGACGGCGCATATATAAAGCCCCGGGGACGCCCATGTGCCGGGGCTCGATTGCTCGACCTCGTATTACCCGATCTCATTGAGATCGCCGAATTCCGCGTGTTCAGACGCTACCCGCCAGTCGCGGCGTTTGACGAACCACCCATCGGTCCGGAGAATAGATCGCTTCGCTGCGCCGCATCGGGCACTTCTGGGCCGGCGCTGTTGTTTCACGCCTGAGGAGGTCGCGGACCACGATGAATTGGATTGAGCAAGAAGACCCCGAAGTTTGGGCCGCCATCGCTGGCGAGATCAAGCGCCAGGAAGACGGTCTGGAGATGATTGCCAGCGAGAATTACACCAGCCCCGCCGTGATGCAGGCCGTAGGGAGCGTGCTCACGAACAAATACGCCGAGGGGTATCCCGGCCGGCGCTATTATGGCGGCTGCGAGTGGGTCGACGTGGTCGAGGATCTGGCCCGCGATCGCGCGAAGCAACTGTTCGGCGCCGAACACGCCAACGTGCAACCACACTCGGGCAGCCAGGCCAACTTGTGCGTTTACCTGACGGCGCTCGACGTGGGTGACACCGTGCTGGGGCTCGACCTGGCCCATGGTGGTCATCTCACGCACGGTATGAAGCTGAACATTTCGGGCCGGCTCTACCATTTCCATAGTTATGGCGTGCGGCGCGACAATCACCGCATCGACTTCGACCAGGTGGCGGCTCTTGCGCGCGAGCACAAGCCAAAGATGATCGTGGCCGGAGCCAGCGCCTACCCGCGCGAGATTCCGCACGACAAGTTCGCCCAGATCGCCCGCGATTGCGGCGCGAAGCTGTTTGTCGACATGGCACACTACGCGGGCCTGGTGGCGGCCGGTTTGCACAACAGCCCCGTCCCCTTGGCCGATTTTGTGACCACGACCACGCACAAGACACTCCGTGGCCCGCGCGCCGGGTTGACTATGTGCAAGGCCGAGTATGCCAAGGACGTGGATCGCAACGTGTTCCCCGGCATCCAAGGGGGACCATTGATGCACGTCGTGGCAGGCAAAGCCATCTGCTTCGGCGAGGCCCTGCGTCCCGAGTTCAAGCAATACGCGCAGCAGATCATCGACAACGCCAAGGTCCTGGCCGAGGCGCTGTTGGCCGGTGGCGTGCGATTAGTAAGCGGTGGGACCGACAATCATCTGATGCTGGTCGACGTTACGCCACTGGGCCTGGGGGGCAAGAAGGCCGAAGAGACGCTCGATCGTTGCGGTATCACGGTCAACAAGAACATGATTCCCTTCGACGAACGCAAGCCCATGGACCCTTCGGGCATTCGTGTCGGCACGCCGGCGCTGACGACGCGCGGCATGGGCCGGGACGAAATGCGGAAAATCGGCGGCTGGATGATCGACGCGCTCAAAGGGGCTGACGACGCTAGCGCTACGAGCCGGGTGCGCCAGCAGGTGTCGAGCCTGTGCGAGTCGTTCCCGGTGCCAGCCGCGTGCTTGCCCACGGCCTAACCGATATCGCGTTGGGCGACAGTCGATGGATCGCGTGAGTGGGCCCATTCTCGGATCAACCCGCGCGCCGCTATAATCTCGCAACGGCCGACGGGCCGGCCAAGCATCGCCGGACGAGTCCACATCCACACGTGGGAGGGAATCCAACACCGATGGCTGTCGCGCGCAAGAGTCGAATCCTGATTGCCGACGACAATCAGACCAATGTCGAGCTGCTGGAGGTTTATCTCAGCGGCCTGAACTGCGAGATGGCCGTGGCCGTTGACGGCCGCGACACGCTCGAAAAGGTGGCGTCGTTCAAGCCGGATCTAATCCTGCTCGACATCATGATGCCCAAGCTGAGCGGCTTTGAAGTCTGTAAGCAGCTCAAGGGAAGTCCCGATACCAAGGGAATCATGATCCTTATGGTGACGGCGCTGAATGAATTGGGAGACATCGAGCGGGCCGTGAATGCCGGCACCGACGACTTTCTTAGTAAACCGGTCAACAAGCTCGAGCTGTTGAAGCGGGTCGAAATCATGCTCCGGCTCCGCCACGTCGAAGACGAGGTCGAGCGGCTGCGTCGTTATATCGAGGGCATGGAAGACTCGACGGGTCCCGGCGCCTAGGCTGTGCGTCGCCAGAGCGGGTCGCTCGCGAATCGGCGCCGCTTGATTTCACGCGCCGGTCGACTTATCGTGCGGCTGGAGCCTGGCCACGCGACCGTGACTTAGCGGGGCCAGGCCAAGGCTGCTGCCGGTTCTGGCTGGCACTCGCCATCGAGTCACGCCCACTGCTTGGGAAATCCTCTCATGAACGTCCTACTAAGATTTCACTTTCCGTGCCTGCTGCTGGCCCTGTTGATGGCTTTGGTCCCGGTCACTAGCTCGTTAGCCGCGGAGCCGGTCGCGAAAACAAAAAAGGTTCTCTTCATCGGCATCGACGGTTGCCGCTTCGACGCGGTGCAGGCTGCCAACGCGCCGAACCTCGATCGCTTGATGGCGGAAGGATGCTACGACGCGGATTGCCAAATCCTGGGCGATCGTTTCACAGGCAACGACACGATCAGCGGGCCGGGCTGGTCGAGCATTCTGACCGGAGTGTGGGCCGATAAGCACGGGGTGCTCGACAACGATTTCAAAGTTAAACATTACGACCAATACCCGCACTTCTTTGCCCGTCTGAAGGAAGTGCACCCCGCGGCGCAGACGGCGTCGGTGGTAAGTTGGATTCCGATCCAGCAGCACATCGTTAGCGCGGCCGATCAGGCCAAGTTGTATCCGCCCATTGGCAAGGATTACACCGCCTCGGACGTCATGGCTGCCAAGGCCGCTGCCAAGATTCTCACCGAGAGTGATCCAGAGGCTCTCTTCATCTATATCGGCCAGGTCGACGAAACCGGGCATAAAGACGGTTTCCATCCAACGGTGCCCACGTATATCAAGGCCATCGAAAACGCCGATGCCTGCGTGGGGACGGTGCTGGATGCCGTCAAGGCGCGGAAAACGTTCGACAAGGAAGATTGGCTGGTGCTCGTTACCGCGGACCATGGCGGCAAAGGAACCGGTCACGGCGGCGGCCACAATGTGCCCGAGATTCGCAATAGTTTCGTTATCGTCAGTGGGCCGGCTGCCAAGCAGGGACCGCTCGACGAGCAGACGTACCTGGTGGATGTGCCGGTCACGGCACTCGCCCATTTGGGAATCTCGGCCGATCCAAAATGGAATCTCGACGGACATCCGATCGGGCTGAAGGAGAATGCCGCGGCCGCCAAGTAGGCGGCTGGCAGCCCAAAATGTCGAAATGCACGGAAGCGAGTTAACGGGCGCCGGCGGTACTCGACCTGGATCCTGATCGCGCCGCGGAAGTGTTTACCTATGACGATGACAAAACCGGGAGAACAGTAACGTGCTTGTGCATAACGTCTATTTCACATTAAAGGATCCGGCGCCCGAGGCTATTCAGAATTTGATGGCCGAGTGCCGCAAGTATCTGACCGATCACCCGGGCGTGGCCTATTTCGGTGTCGGCACGGTGGTTCCTGATTTAGATCGACCGGTGAACGTGCGCGACTTCCATGTCGGCTTGCACATGGTCTTTGCTGATCGCAAAGCCCACGACGTGTACCAAGTCCACGAACGTCACAAGAGCTTCATCGAGAAGAACAAAGACACCTGGCAGCAGGTGCGGGTCTTCGACAGCGACGTTTAGAAATGATGAATGCGGAATTCAAAAAGATGAATGACGAGCGGGACGGCCGACCCGTAAGGCTCATCGTTCAGCATTTCTCATTCACCATTTGCTTTCACGCCGCGGCGGGCGTTGGTTGATTGCGCCAGCTGGCGGCGTCTTCGCCGTCGAGCCGCAGGGTCAGGCACTTGGCGCTGCCACCGGCCTTTACGAACTCGTCGAGCGGCATCTCACGTGGCGAGAAGCCACGGTCCGATAGCGCGCGATGAAGTTCGGGGCAGCCGGTATTCGTGATCACGGTAGGTCCTACGACCACGGCGTTGCAAGCAAATCGTTGCGCTTCGGCGCGACTGACTGGGACCAACTTCGGCACCAGCTCCTTCAATACCGCGGCACCGTAGGCGTCGAACGCGCCCGGATAATAAATGGCCACGCCGGGCGCGAGAGGGCAGAAGCATGTGTCGAGATGGTAGTAGTAAGGATCGACCAACTCCAGCGGAATCACGCGGCAGCCGAGCCGGGCACCGATCCATTGATGGGCCTGCGCATCGCTGCGCAGACGGTAGCCGGCAAACAGTGTGTCGCCGCAAAACAGCGCGTCCCCCGCGCCTTCGAAATTAAAGCCCGCCGGAATGTGCTCCACGCGAAATTCGTGATCGGTAAGCCAGCCCTCGTCGTGCGGTTCCTCCCCCTGACGCTCGCTGTGCCGAAAGCGCGCCAACAGGGCCACATCGTGATACAACAACGCTGCGTTGGCAGTAAACACAAGGTCCGGCAGGCCCGGCACTGGCGACATCGTGATCACGTCTGCCCCGGCCGATTCGATCGTCGTTTTCAACGATTGCCATTGGGTACAAGCGGCCGCATGATCGCTCGGACGTTCGCGGTGCATCCAGGCGTTGATCTCGTATTCGATTCCGTAAAACTCAGGCGAGCACATCAAGATGCGTGGTTGCGTCATGGTGCGACCTCGCTTTCCATCTCGGCCAGTTCTTGCACCAACGCGCGCAAAAAAGGTTCGACGTCGGTCACGATTCCCACCGTTTGAAACGAACCGCGATCGTTGAGCTTGATCACGGTCGACGGATTGATGTCCGCGCACACGACCTTTACCCAGGCGGGTAGCAAATTCCCCACCGCGATCGAATGCAACGTCGTGGCGACCATCAGACAGAACGTCACGTCGCGACTCTTGGCGCGCATCTGCCGTTGTGCATCCAGGACGTCCGTAATCACCTCGGGCAGCGGGCCATCGTCGCGAATGCTGCCGGCCAGCAGGAAATCAACGTGGTGCCGCACACATTCGTACATGATGCCCGAGGTCAGAAGGCCCGTCGCCACGGCTCGTTCGATGCCACCGGCGCGACGTATGCGATTGATCGCGCGCAGATGGTGTTCATGCCCAGCCTCGGCCGAAGCCCCGTGGCTCAGATGAACTCCCAGGCTGGTGCCGAACAGCGCCTGCTCGATATCGTGCGTGGCCAGCGCGTTGCCGGCGAACAGCACGTCGACATACCCCTCGCGAATCAACTGACAGACATGTTCACCGCTGCCGGTATGGACGATGGCCGGTCCCCCCACCAGCAGCGTTCGTCCGCCGTCGGCGCGAGTACGACTCAGCTCGCGAGCAATCTCACGGATGGCGATGCCCTTGGGCTTCTCTGTCGAGACGCTGCTCCCCATGAATTCGAACATGTGGCGTTGTGCGGTGCGTTCCTGTGGGAAAACCCGCACGCCGGCATGGCCGACGATGATCAGGTCTCCCTTGCGGACGTCTACCATCGGCAGGCAGCGTGCCTGCTTGCGGTCGAGCGAAACAACGAGGCCGCAGTCCATCTCCTGATCGGCGACTTCGGTCCAGTGGCCGTCGAGACGTACTTCCGTGCGTTGATTCGTCGTGCTGTAAAATCCTTCGGGGAAGGCCGAGTCCATGTCGGCCGCTTCCAGGCGGCAATCTTGCCACACCGTGGGAACGGCGCCGTGGTCGCTGATCTGTGCCAGGATGTCCGCCAAACGCACCGCGTCGCCGGCCTGCACTTCCACCAGCGCGTAACTAGGGTCGCTGCGGGCCTGACCAATCGCGATTTGCTTGATGCAGAATGTTCCGCCCAGGCTGGTGATTACGTCCAGCACCTTGGGCAGGATTAAGCTGTCGATGATGTGGCCGCGAATCTCGACTTCTTCGACGAACGCGGCAGTCCCCTGAGGGACTTCATTGATGGCGGTTTTCATACCGGCCCCCAGCAAAGCGTAGGGTGACAACCTGCGAATCGCCAGTCGGAACGACCCGGCCGATTTCGCGCGGGCTTGCGCGCAGAGAAGGGACTGACAGCACGCGCGAGACCCGTTAGGATCAATTCTAGGTTGGCCCGCAGATTTGGGCCATCAGACTCGTATTAATCGCGCCCACCGGAATCGGGCTGGGCGAGCATAACTCGAAGCCCTGCCGACACTTCACAACGGCAAGGGACGCCTCTATACTGCAGCTCAGGCAGCCTTTCAAGATCCCGGGTCCGACCCACTCTGGTGGACCCGTTGTCAACGATAACGTAACCAAGAGCAAGCGTTATGACTGACTCACCGGATACAAACCGCTGGGAAGAATTGGCGAAGGAGCTGGGCGCCGAGGTTAAACCGAGCACGCCACCGCCGAAGCCGGCGGCAGCCCCTCCCGCGGCAGCGCCCCCCCGACGCACGAGCGAGACACCGCGCACGGCGCAGCGGCCGACGGCCGATTGGTCGCACCTGGCGGCCGATCTAGGAGTGACCCCGGCGGCGGCCCCTCCGCGACGTCCGGAACGCACCGTCCCGCCGCGAGCCGTACCTCCCAGAGTCGAACAGGAACGAGTGGACCAGCAACGAGTGGACCAGCAACGAGTGGAATCGGCGCGCAGCGAAGCCTTGCCTGCCGAAGCAGCTCGCCCGGACGCGTCCCGATCCGAAGGGTCGCGATCAGAGCCACCGCGATCAGAACCGTCGCGCTTGGAAACGACCCGCTCCGAATCACCGCGCACCGACGCACCCCGCCGCGAACCACCGCGACGCGACTCATCGCGGCACGATCGTGGGCGAGGCGCTTCAGGGCGATCCAACCGACCGCCTGAGCGTCCGCACGCGCCGCCGGCGCAGCGGGGACCGGTTCCGCGCGCCGAGCATACGAGTCCGCCCGAGCGCGTTCGTACGTCGCCCGAGGACTTTGATGAAGAATTCGCCAGCGACGAAATCGAAGAATTGGTCGATTTCACCTCGACTGATGCACCGGGCGATATCGCCGAAACGGCGTCGGGCGAAGGGGAACGCAAGACAGGCCGTCGACGCCGTCGTCGCCGACGCGGCCGTGGCAAATCGGCAGACAGTTCCCCCAAGGCGCCTCGCGAGCCTGGCAACTGGGATGAAGATTCCGCACCACTATCAGACACGAATGAAGACATAGCCGACGATGAGTTTTCCGCCAGCTCGGAGATAGAGCAACTGGAAGGCGCCGACGAGCCGGCAAGCTCTGGCGAGCGCGGTCCGTCGGAAGAACGTGGGCGTCCACGCCGCCGTCGCCGTCGTCGCGGTGGACGCCGCAACGGCGAGAACAAGGAACCGACCGCCGCGCGACGCGACGAGCCCAGATCGGACGAGGCCCGCTACGAGGATCGCCCGATCGCTGATAAAGAGATTGATGATGATTCCGACGACGATGATTTCGATCTGCCGTTGCACGGTATCCGTGAGCCCGACGATTCCACACTGGACGACCACGACCACGACCACGACCACGACGATGATGACGATCACGATTTGAAGGCCAATCATCGCGGCATTCCCACTTGGGATGAGGCCATCGGTATGATTGTCGGCGCGAATCTCGAAGCCCGCGCGAAGAATCCCGGCGGACAATCCAGTTCGCGAGGCCGCCGTGGCAACGGCCGCGGACGTTCGCACGGACGATAGCCGATGATGGTGGCCGTTGCCCTTACCAGGAGACCAGGCGGTGAAGATACGTTTGACCTTGGCGTGTGCTCTGCTGGCCTTGGTGGGTTGCGCCGCGGAAAAGCCGTCGGACGGCGCGAGCGCAAACGGTGCGAAGACCTACCGCATCGCCGTGATCCCCAAGGGGACGACGCATGAATTCTGGAAATCGGTTCATGCCGGCGCCGAGCAGGCTGCCAAAGAATTCGGCAATGTGGAAGTAATTTGGAAAGGTCCGTTGCAGGAGAGCGATCGCGAGGGACAGATCTCGTTAGTGCAAGATTTCGTCACAAGCCGTGTCGACGGCATTTGCCTGGCGCCACTCGATTCGCAAGGCTTGATCGCGCCAGTGCGGGCGGCCAAGGCCGAGGGTATTCCCACGGTCGTCTTCGATAGCGCCCTGGCGGCCGACGAGGACGACATCGTCAGCTACGTCGCCACGGACAATTATCACTGTGGCGCGATGGCTGCGCAAGCGATGGCCAAAATGCTCGACGGCAAGGGGCGCGTGATCCTATTGCGTTACAGTCCCGGCAGCGAAAGCACCGAGCAGCGCGAGCAAGGATTCCTCGATACGCTGGCCAAAGAGTCGCCTGGCATCGAGATCCTGTCCAGTAATCAACATTCGGGCACGTCGTTCGAGAATGCCTTCTCAGTCAGCCAGCAGCTGTTGCTCAAGTTCGATAAACAGGTTGACGGTGTCTTTACCGTGTGCGAACCGAACAGCACCGGCATGCTGAGGGCATTGTCCGAACGCGAGGAATTGGCAGGCAAGGTCAAGTTCATCGCTTTCGATCCCAATTCTCGACTGATTCAGGCCATGAGCGAGGGCACGGTACACGGTATCGTGCTGCAGGACCCCGTGAAAATGGGATACCTGGCCGTCAAGGCTATGGTCAATCATCTTACCGGCCAGCCGACGGAGAAACGCGTCGCGATCGAGGAATTCATCGCCACTCCGGCCAACATGAGCGAGCCTGAGATGGCCAAATTGCTGACGCCCGTCCAGTTCGAGGATTAATATCGGTCGCGGATCGCGGTTCTAGTAGCATCAGAGGGCAAAAATACCGTACCGGTGCCAACAGGCACGCGACGCGATTCAACGAGGGAGCGGATACCAAGTGGAAATGAAACGTAATCCGACACGTGCCGTGCGAATCGGCACCGTTACGATTGGTGCCGACCATCCGGTGGCCGTGCAAAGCATGACCGCCACTCACACGCAGGACGTGGCCGCCACCGTGACCCAGGTCAACGCATTGTTGGATGCCGGCGCCGACGTGGTGCGAATCGCAGTCGATAGCAGCAAGGATGCCGAGGCGCTGGCCGAGATCCGCCAGCAGACCAAAGCTAATCTTTCTGTCGATTTGCAAGAGAATTATCGCCTGGCCACCCTCGTGGCCCCGCACGTCGATAAGGTTCGCTACAACCCGGGGCATCTGTATCACCACGAGCGAACCAAGCCTTGGCAAGATAAGGTGAAGTTCCTGGTCGACGTGGCGGTAGCGAACGATTGCGCCATGCGCGTGGGAGTGAATTGTGGCTCGGTCGACCCGGCTGTGGCCGACAAGTTTGCACCCGGCGACTCGCTGTCACCGATGCTGGCCAGCGCCCTGGAGCATTGCGAGTTATTGGACTCATTGGGCTTTACACGGTACTGCGTGTCGCTCAAGGATTCCGATCCGTCCAAAGTCGTGGAGGTGAATCGCCGCTTCGCCGCCGCCCGGCCCGACGTCCCCTTGCACTTGGGCGTCACCGAGGCTGGCATGCCTCCGGATGGTGTGATCAAGACGCGGATCGCCTTCGAGCAACTCATTAGCCGTGGAGTAGGCGATACGATTCGCGTATCGCTCACGGTGCCCAACAATCGCAAGCCGGAAGAGATCGCCGCCGGCCGTGCGATCTTGGCCGACATCGCCGTCGGACGCGTACGCAGCGTGGTCGATTACGGTCTCGATACGCTTAACATCATCAGTTGCCCGAGCTGTTCGCGGGTCGAGAACGAGGCCTTCATCGATTTGGCTCAGCAAGTCAAAGAGATGACGACTTACGCCCGCGACTACGCCATCACCATCGCAGTGATGGGCTGCCGTGTGAATGGCCCCGGCGAGACCGATGATGCCGATCTAGGGCTGTGGTGCGGACCCAACGTGGTGAATCTCAAGCGCGGTGCCGCCGAGTTGGGGGCCTTCCCCTATGACGCCATTCTGCCGAAGCTGAAGGCCGAACTCGACGCGCTGATCGCCGAGAAGTCCGCCGTAGGATCGCCAGGCTGAGCGGATTGAGCAATTCAGTCGCGGCGCAGGATCGTTTGGACAAGGTGCACTCGTCCCTCATGTAAATTCCTGGCCAGGTTGGCGGCCATTTCCAGAAATTCTGGTCCCATGACCACTGGCAGACCCAATGGTGGTGATGTTTGCAGCCTGGTTTGCAGATCCGCAAACCAGGCCAGGCTGGCGGCGGTCTTGTCGGCCCATGAGACTTCGTGAAAGCCTGCCGCGCCAAGGACAGTTTTCATTGCGTCGTGCGTGAGCAGGAAACTCAGTTCCGGTCGGCGCGCCCAGGGAACCGGAAAGATCAACGAGCGGCCGTCACCGGCCACGACGTCGTAGATTGCCAGTCGGCCTCCCGGCTTCAGGACGCGATGGATCTCGCCATACAGCCGCGATCGATCCGCGATGTTCATGGCGACATGTTGTGTCCAGGCGTCGTCGAAGTGCATGTCATGAAAGGGGAGAGCGAGAGCATCCGCTTGGCTGTAGTGAACAGTCTTCGTCATGCCGCAGCGCGCAGTAAGCATCGTGGCAATGTCGACGAAAGGCTGGCTGAGGTCGATCCCCGTCACCTGGCAACCGTACGTGGCAGCCAGAAAACGGGCCGGCCCACCCAGCCCGCAGCCGACGTCGAGAATTTCTGACCCCGTTTGGATGTGCAACGATTCGGCCAGTTCTCGCGAGGCTGTCAAACCGCGCACGTGAAATTGATCGAGCGGCACGAGATCGGACCATTTCAGCGGTCCGCTTTCCAAGCCCGCATTCCGTAAGGCGTCGGTCACTCGCGCTTGCAGTGAGTTTGCGCCGTACTGTTCACGGACGATTTCCTGGCTTTCCATCAATAGTTACTCCTCGCTCCGCTCGTAAGGCAAAGCAATAGTGCGTCATTATATCAGGGCAATACAAGGGGCCTGATTCCACTGGTGAGAAACGCATCAGCGTTTTGCAGAATCTCGGTAGCAACTGGTGCGACCCATCGAGCGACCATGGCCTGCGACCAATTCGCTTGCTTATTACAGGTGGGGCGGCAAAATGCTACTTAGGCGCCTTGTCAGGCGGACGTAACCACGCAGGGCGCGGACCAGATACTTGACCGCAGGCACCGTCTTGCCGCTGATACTGCGCCCCGAGCGCCTCATCGAGTGCCGCTTGCGCCTTTGTGTAGTCGGGCTTTAGTTCCAATGCCTTGCGGAAGTAGCCGATCGCATCGTCGACGCTGCGGCTGCGGACTAACACGCCCAAGTTGTACCAGGCTTCCGGATAGTTGCGTCGCAGGCGGGCTGCCTCGGCGTAGTGACGAGCCGCCAGCGCCGGATTGTTGCGTCGCGCCAGTAAAGTGCCCATTTCAAATTGGGCCTGTGCATCGGTAGGATCGAGTTCCAGACCCCGCTGAAAATGGAGGCGCGCTTCCTCATAATGCGCCTTGCGCACCAAAGCCGCGCCCAGGCCGAAATGTGCCGGCGCGAAATCAGGGTTGATGCGCAGCGCACGCTCATAGTCGAACTCGGCCTGTTGCCAATCGTCCCTGAGCGTGCGCAATCGTGCCAGGCTGCAAAGCGCCGCGACATTGTCAGGGTCTAGTTGCAACACTGCTTCGAATTGCTGTTGCGCCGCGTCGTACTCGTGGGCTTCTGTAAGCGCCAGACCGAGACTGCGTTGTGCGGTAAGGTTGCGCGGCTCGAGCAGGCAAGCCTTCCGGAAGTGCGCGATCGCCTCTTCCAGTTGGCCCGGCCGGAAACCGTCGCGTCCTCCCCAGCCGAGAAGAATGGCCCCCGCACCGTCCTGCAAAACCGAGTCGTCAGGATTCACGGCGAGCGCCGCGGCGTACAACGCAGACGCTTCCTCGTAATCCCCTCTGTCGTGCAGAAGGCTCCCCAGGTTTTGCCGGGCGACCCCGGCCGCAGGGTTCTCCGCGAGGATCTCTCGATAGAATTGTTCCTCGTTCCGATAGTGGTACGTTCGCTGGTACGTGACGGAGCCAAGAGCCAACAAAATGAGCGCGGCGATGCGTGGCATCCAGCCCGCGCGTGCTGCCGAGACACGTTCGGCCGCGAGCGCAAACCCAGCCGCGGCTAGCGCGATCAGCGCCACGCTGGCATGGTATTGAAAATGATCGGCGACCTGTGAGAACTTCGCATAGAAAACGTTGAAGAATCCCAGCACGGGGACAAGTATCCCGGCAAAGATCAACACCGCGGCCAGAGGGCCGCGCCCCATTCTCGATTGCGCGCGCCACAGGACGGCGATCGCTCCCAGCGCGGCAATAGGAAAGAGACACTGCCACCACGTTCGGACATCGACGTCCCAGCGCGGATAGAAGAACGTCAGCGGTCGTGGCCACAGCAATTTTCCGGCATAAAACCACAATGCCCTGCCGGCAAGCAGCACCCGTTCGATAGGGTCGAGCGACCAGGCGGCCCCTTCAGCCCCCACATGGTTCTTTTCAACCCATACCGTTAGCAGGCCCAGCAGAAATGCCACGCCGAAAAACGGCGAGAGTCTGCCCATATCGTGTCGGGTGATGCGCCCTCGCTTCCACCAATACAGAACCAAGAGCACCGCGGGCAGGGTCACAACAGCCGTCTTGCTGAATAGCGCCAATACAAACAGCCCCAGCGCCAACGCATACCACCGCCAGCGTTTGCCGTCCGTATGCTCATCTTCATCGGAGGCATCGGGTGGGGAAAATCGCAGGTAGCTCAGCATCGCCCCCAGCGCCAAGGCCAGCGACAATACATTCTTTCGCTCAGCGATCCAGGCGACCGACTCGACTTCGACAGGATGCAATGCGAACATCGCCGCACCCAGCCATGCGCCCGGCACTCGTAACGTGCGCAGCAACCGCCACAACAGCAGCACGCTGGCCGCGTGCAGGAGGATGTTCACGACGTGATAGCCCCGGGGATCGAGCCGCCACAGATGGTACTCGACCCAGAAGGTCGAATATGTCAAAGGGTAGAACTGTTGATTCGCCACAGCCGACGACCACATCTGTCGCAGGCCGTCGAGCGATCGCACGGTGAGGTTCTTGCGGATATTGTGGTCATCGTCAAAGACAAAGCCCGCCCGGATTGCCGGTGCGTATGCCAGCAGCACCATGACGACTAGCGCGGCAGCGGCGAGAATCGGCCTGCGATGCCAGGGCAAGGTTGAATCTCGCTGGCGCAATCGAGGGCTCGCTGCGCGAGCTTTCACGTTGGGCTCAGGTTTTTTGGATGCAGCCATCAGCGTAAGAGCGTTTCTTGGCCGCGCGATCGCCCCATAACCTGAACCAGGCAAGCCTGCGGTCGCTGCCGACAGCCGTACCTGCGGAGATGCCATGAAAGACGGTTCGGCCATCACGACTACGCCGAATCCGGCGAGTGTGCGACAAGATTACCATCCCGCGGGCGTCCCGCATACATTTCCCAATGCCCCAGAGAGGCATTTGCGGCCGGGTCAGAACCCCGACCAAATACGCATTCCATCATTCCTTTTTCTCATACGGCAGTGTCGAGTGTTCGCGCCGGTGCAAACGAAGTCCGACGCACGCGGACGCTCTGCCCGGCGTCTTTGACAAAAGTCAGCGGCGGGCAACGTGCGAGGGGGGCAACACGTTCGGATCTTGCGCTCTTGGGCCGATCATCGTTTCCCATTCCCCCTGAAGCACCTGGAACTCTCGTTTGCCGCCCCACGGTCTCGTTGCCAGAACCTTGCTAGCAACAAAGTCCTCTGACCTTCTGCGTTTTCCCTTGAATTGGTACTATCCTCCCCTCGCCGGTAGATGGAGCTGGAAAACAACAAGGGCCGACCGTGGTTCATCGAACAGGGGCTCACTCTCTCGCGCGACTGCTGGCTGCGGGGATCTTGACCATCGCCGCCCTGGGCGGTTGCGCTGGCGTTTTCGAACATTCGGCCGCGCTTCCGGTCCGCCATGCCGTCGTTCTCGACCAATTGGTCATTCACACAGACTTTCGCATGCCGAAGCAGGATCGGCTGTTTGACGATCTGCGCGCCTTGCGCGAAACCATGAGATCGACGTTGGCGCTGCAACCAACCACCGAACCGATCCATATCTATTTGTTTGAAAACGAACTGCGGTTCAAAGCCTATCTCGCCAAGCATTATCCAGACTTCCCAGCCCGCCGGGCCTTTTTCCTGCAGACCGAGAACACGCTGGCGGTCTACGCCCAATGGGGCGATCGCGTGGCCGAAGACCTGCGGCACGAGGTCGCACACGGTTATTTGCACGCCTCATTCCCAACCATCCCACTTTGGTTGGACGAGGGGCTGGCCGAATACTTCGAGACGCCGCGTCTCGATGCCGGTCTGAATCGACCGCACGTGGCTTTGCTGCAAACTCTCACAACGCGCGACGGTTGGCAGCCCAACCTCGCTCGCTTGGAGCAATTCAACAGTGTCGCCGAGATGCAGCAGGCCGACTATGCCGAGAGTTGGGCCTGGATTCACATGCTGCTGGAAACGATCCCTCCGCGTCGCGAACTATTGCAGAAGTATCTGCGCGAAATGCGACGCGACGGCTCGTTTGAACCTCTTTCGGCTTATCTGGCTCGATCGTTGCCCGACGCCGACCAGGTCGTGCGCCAGCATCTGGCCGATCTGACGAAGAAATAGCAGACGCAGGGCGGCGATTTCCCCGCGTCCTGCGGCAATTGCACGCGGCGCGCTACCTAACTGAATTCGACCTGCTTGCGATAGGCGATCCCTTGGTCGACTTCGCGGAAGCCCAGCTTACGGTACAGCGCGAGCGCTGCGGCATTGCCGGTCATGGTCTGCACTTCGATCAAGGAAATTCCCTGTGCGACCAGGCGGCGAAAGGCATCGGCCAAAAGAAACGTAGCGATTCCTTTGCGGCGACGATCGGCCGCGACCTCGAGTTCGTATAAGCCGGCGGCTTGCACGCCCCAGCCCGCCGCGAAGCTTTCCAGAATCCAAAATCGCGCAGTGGCCGCGGGCCGTGTTTCGTCGCGTTCCACCAGGTCGAAACTAACCACTTGAAAGTGGTCTAGCGCGCAGGCCTCCCACCAGCTGCGTGGTCGCGCGTCGCAAGTCTCCTCGATCACCGACGTGCGGCGTATTTGCATCTGTACGCGATCGACCGGAGGCCGAAACCCCGTCAGCTCGCGCTGTAGCACGATGACCCGATCGATTTCCAGGTACCCGCCCGCCTGGAAAACCCCATTGGCGAACTGGTTCGAGGCCAGCACACCGGGCAGCTCGCTGCCGCCGTAGAGCCCCAGGTAGAATGGATCGAGTGGGCGAATACCGCCGGCGTAAAGCACCTCGGCCCCGCGGCCGCGCAGGTAGGACTCGCTGCGGGCCAGCAACTCTTGGCCGATATCGGCTTGTTGGTAGTTGGGCCGCACCAGTAGCAGGCTGGTGACGCCAAAGCGATGATTCACACCACGGCCGTCATCTGTCGGGCCAAATCCTGCATGCACGAAACCGACGACGACCCCCTCGTCGATGGCAAGGATCAGGCCGTCGTTCTCGAAGTAAGGTTTCGAGAGCACGATTTGCTCGAACAACTCAACGGATACCGGTTGCGCCAATCCGCGTTCGCGCGGCTGCGCACGCCAGACGTCGATCAATTGCGGCGTATCGTAGTTGCGGAAGGAGCGATATTGAATCAACGTTGGTCACTCGATTCAGCCGTGACACGCGCGCCGCGTGACGGTCGTCCATACACCATTTAGCACATGTGGCTGCGTTGCCGTCCGACGCTTTCTATCGCAGCCCGTGGGGCAATTGTTCAGGGTGCATCCGTCGGTAAGTGGCCTTCTAGGTCGACCCACACGGCGTCCGCTTCGATCTTGACCGGAAAGCCAGGCTGGCGAATTCCACGGCTCAGCTGATGTTGGCCCGTGCGAACGTCGAACTGCCAGCCATGCCAGGGGCAGGTTACGATCGTACCCGTCAAGCAGCCGTTTCCCAATGGGCCTCCCTGGTGCGGACAGACGCCGTCGAGTGCGTAGATGCTGCCGTCTACGTGAAATAGCGCCACGATCCGATCCTCGACCGTGCATTCTAGCGCCGTCCCCGGTGGGCAACTGGCCAGATCGGTTACACGGATCCAATGGGGCATGACGGGTTGGCTCGACGGCTAGAAATGGCAGGCGAAAATCGTGCAGCAGCGAAATCGATCGGCCGGACATGCCTGGGAACGCCGGTGTCCGAGACGCAGTTGGGACGCTGCCCATTGTGTGCCCGGATTATAGCGCGGCGCGAGCTAGCGAGCCATCGATCTACCGGGGCCAACTCACGTCTCACGCGGCGCGGCGACGTTGGCGAGGGTTGCGGCGGTCTTTCCAGCGATCGTGCAGCCACCAATATTGGTCCGGCGTACGTCGAACAAACTCCTCGATCGTGCGGGTGTACCACTCGGTTAATGTTCGCACTCCGGCCGTCGTGCGACTGTCGGCGTCGCGCGGGTCCGCGATTCCGCAAATCGTCATCTCGTAATGCAGCGGTGACTGCAAACGTCGTGCGTAACCTACGGACATAGGAGCATCGTTATCGAGGGCCAACAGTGCAATAGCCTTGTGGGCCGACGCCGGGCGACCAAAGAACTCGACCCAGCACCCTTTGCTGCCGGCATACTGATCCGCCAGAAAGGCCATCGTTCCGCCACTGCGCAACACGGCCTGAATCTGATCGTAGCCCCCCTTGGTGGGAATAATGTGCTGTCCCGTCGCCCCGCGGAAGCGACTGACAAACGCGTTGAGGTAGACGTTGTCCAGGGGTCTGGCCACGGTATAGGTCGGAAAGCCGAGTATGCCGAGGAAGAAGCCTGCCAACTCGAAGTTGCCAAAATGCCCCGAAACCATCAGCAAAGGACGGTCGTCCAATAGCGCACGGACCAGGATGTCGGGATCCTTCAACCGCATGTAGTCGCGCCAATTGGTCTCGTGGATTTTCCGCGGGGCGTGCGCCACCTCGGCCACCAGTACAAAAAGGTGCTTCCACATTCGTTTGGCCAGCTTGCGACGCCGCTCGGGGGGCAACTCGGGAAAGGCGTGCCGCAGGTTGTCGTCAATCACCTTACGGCGCAGCGGTATGACGTCCGTCGCGATCGTGGCCAACAAATCGGCCATCCACTCGCAGGTTTCCATCCGCACGGCCTGAACCAGGCAAATGAACAGGCGGACGGCAAGGTATGTCAGATACTGGGCAATATTCTGCACTGGCACACGCACTTCCACGAGCCTGGTCGCGGGGCAGCAAATTGCCCGGGGGAGGTATCAGGGCCGGGCGATCGTCTGGCGGGATCACGCCCGAGTAATGCGGGCAGAATTGTGCCACGTCCCGCGAATGAGGCAAAGAGCGGTTTTCGATGCGTCAGAAATGGCGCCGGCCCAACGGCTGTCCACGTACGGACCGACAGGTTGCACCTGGCAATCCAGTAGGTTGGTGGTCACGCAGCCAATCGGAATGCTACCATGCTGGCATGGAAATCTTCTTGTCGGCGGCCACCTCCGAGGGGTAATCCTCCTAAACTTCCGGCGCCAACGCCGCCGAAAGAGAATTTCAGGAAGCTTGATTTTACCGATCCTGCCACCTACGATTTCCCGGTAAGGCGTTCCCTCGCGGGGTTGCACTCCGGCGGCACGCATCACCGGAAACAAACGCTCGAACCGGAAGAATCTTTGCCCGGTAATCAAATTATGCCAGCTAGCTGGTCCTTTTTCGACGACTTGCGTGGACGACATACCTATGGTCGTGCCCGGACCCTTGCGCTAAGCTGTCGCTGTCCGGGCTAACCGGACGCTTCCCTCTGCATTGCTGCACGCCGCGTTGTGTTTTTTCCCAGTTGCCGAATCACGTTTCGGCGCGCCTTGATCTACCGCATTGGCCGGCACGGAGTGGTCCTTCATGGCTTCAGACGTTCGCTTGAAAGAACAGCTTCCCGAGGTGACCCAGAGCATCGTAGACACCTATACCGAGGTGGGAACGATCAATCACTTGGGGCACTGCCCGCTACCGAACAACGACGTGATCGTGCAGGTCGTCGAAGATCTGCAAGAGATCATCTACCCGGGCTACCGGCGGCAAGAAGGGTTGCACCAGGGGAACGTCGGCTATTACGTCGGGGCACTGGTCGACCGGCTGCACGATCGGCTCACGACGCAAATTGGTCGGGCCCTGCGACACGAGGCGCAAGCGCCCTGCGGCGGAGAAAACGACATCGATTTCGAAGCCTTGGGCCAGGCGACGACCATTCAGTTTTTGAAGCAACTCCCCGAGTTGCGGCGTATGCTCGCCCTCGACGTGCAGGCGGCTTACGACGGGGATCCCGCGGTAAAGAATCCCGATGAAGTGATTTTCTGCTATCCCGGGCTGGTGGCCATTACGGTTTATCGGCTGGCGCATTTGCTGCACCTGCTCGAGGTGCCGCTGATTCCCCGCATGATGACTGAATGGGCCCACAGCCGGACCGGCATCGACATTCATCCCGGCGCTACGATCGGGCAGCGTTTCTTCATCGATCACGGTACCGGCGTCGTGATTGGCGAGACCTGCGAGATTGGCGACCAAGTGAAGCTCTATCAAGGCGTGACCCTGGGCGCGCTGAGCTTCCCGACCGACGGTGATGGACACATCGTGCGCGGAAACAAGCGGCATCCCACAATCGAGGATCGCGTGATTATTTACGCTAATGCCACGGTGCTCGGCGGGCAAACGGTCGTCGGGTCGGATTCCGTGATCGGATCGAGCGTCTGGCTGACGCGCAGCATTGCCCCGCGCACGACCGTCGTCTTGGAAAAGCCCAAGCTGCGCATGCGCGGAGAACAAATTGAAGAGGAAGACGAAGTCGAGCTGAATTACCAGATTTAGCCCGGCGGGCGCATTGCGCACCGTTTTCCGTTGACCGACATCTACTTTCGCACGTCGTAGACCAGCAGCTTGTCCTGGTCGCGCAAGTAAAGTCGGCCGTCCGCCACTACCGGATGGGGCCAGCTAGGTGCCTCGCTGCGTTCCGGTTGCTCGAACCGGCCGTGCAGGCGAAATCCATCCGGCGTCGCTTCTACCAGGCTGACCAGCCCTTGCTCGCTACGGCAATACAACAGGCCGTCGGCACAGACGATCGCGGATTTGCCGCAGCTGCGGTCGGCCCATTTCACTTCGCCGCTTGCCAGGTCCAGGCACGTGAGAATGCCGGGGTCATCGCTACCGTACAGATAGCCATCGACCACGACGTAGCCGCCATGGTGGTTTTTCATGTGCTTTGTGAAGTACACCTCTTTGGCATCGAAGGCGCCCGCATCGTGTGACACGGCCACCAGTCCGCCGCCGGTGCCGTAACCGCTGGCGGCGAAAACTTTGTTGCCGAGGTAGACCGGCGTAGAGATATTTGCCGTGCCGTTGGCAGGCGCGTCGTAGCGCCATAAAAAAGCGCCGTCGGCCGCATTGACGCCGATGATTCCTTTGGCCGTGAACTGTACATACTGCTTCACGCCGTCGATCTCGGCCTTGATTAGCGAAGAGTAGCCGGCCGGATCACCGACTGTAGCACTCCAAACAGTCTTGCCATTCTGTTTGTCCAGAGCCACGATCGTGGCTTGATTGCCCCCCGGCGTGCAAAGGACCCAAGGTCCGTCAACCAGCACCGATTCGCTATAACCCCAATTCGGAATGCCGCCGCCGAATTCACCCACCAGATCGCGTCGCCACACGCCGGCGCCGGTTTTTGCGTCGAGGCAAACCAGGTCGCCGTTGATGCCCAACACGTAAACTCGATCGCCGTCGATCGTGGGAGTAGAGCGTGGACCGGGATAGCCGGCCCCCTCGTGTCGCACAGGACCAAGGATGGCCGACCAAATCTCCTTGCCTTGATCACGCGCATTCAAGGCCAGCACCAGTTCCTGCCCGTCGCGATTCCCCATCAGGTAGACCCGGCCCCCGGCAACCGCCGGAGTGGAAAAGCCAACGCCCACGCCACTGGTCTGCCAGGCGAGCTTGGGCCCACCCTCGGGCCAATCGCGCAACAACCCGGTCTCGAGAGAAATGCCGGTGCGTTGCGCGCCGCGCCAAGTGGGCCAGTCGCTCGTGACGCGTGGCACGGGTGCCGCACCGATCTGAGTGCATGCCAACAGCGCAAGGAGCAAATGCGGAAGCTTCATGATGGTTGATTTCCCGGGGAGTGAGTTCGCGGCAGGCTTGGGGGAGCATTCGCTGCGGTGCGGCAGTCTTTCGGGCGGGCAGGGCTGCTGTACCACAAAGTGGCGGTGGGGTGCCCCGTGGCAAGACCTTTCGAGTCCACGGCGACAGCATCCAATTTTGCACAGACGCCCGGTGGGGGCAAGCAGGCAACAACTCGAAACCGAGTCGAGGGCTACCGAAATTCGCAGTTTCGCGTCGCGGGGGCGGCAAAGGAATTGCCGCCGCGACGTGACCCACCGGGCCGAATCCCGCCTAATGCAGCAGCTTCAGCATGTATCGCTGAAAGTCGACTTCCAGCTCTGCTGGGTCGCCAAAGGCTGCCGTGAATTCGCTCAAGCGGGCGTCGGGATCATCCCAAATCAACTGCTTCTTGGCTCTGAGCATTTGCAGATAGGCCCGGTACTGTTTGGGCTTTTGGCGAATCAGGAAATAGTTCAATGCCCACGCTTCGGCATAGGCATCCGGAGCCTTGGTGGTGTCACGAAATCGCGCATCATCAGCCACCAACGTCCGCAAACTTTCGGTAGGGCGGCGTTGCAGGTACTCTCGAAAAGCCGTCAGGCGCACCAGGTTGATCGAGCCAATACTCCCCCATCCCTTTTTGCTGCTCAGGTCGGGCGTTTCGAAATAGACCGCGATCCCTTCGCTAATCCACAGCGGGATGTCGGCATAACGGGTTTGCAATCCGCAATTGAACGCGATCTGATGCGTAGCCTCGTGAATCACCGTGGCCACCATTCGCTCGGCATCCGGTCGCGCGAGCATCTGGTTTATTTCCGCCAACGAACCGCGGCGATCGCCGGCGGCGCGCAGGCTTTGCACGCCCGTCAGGTCGTACATGGTCATGCGATTCGTGGCCAGGCTGTAGTAGCCGATGATCGATTTCGCGGCTTCGCCCACTTCGCTCTGCGCGAAACGGCCGTACGATACTTCGTCCGAAAACACGATCGCAACCAGGGGAAACTCCGGCGTGCGCAGCTCGAACCCTTGTCGTGACCAATAGTTTGTAAACGCACCGTACAATCGCTCGAACAAGCCACCGCACCACTGGGCATAAGTCTTCGACGTGTTGTAAGCGATCAAGTAATGTTTGGTGGTATGGACCTCGAAACCGGCAGGCAATTCTTCCAGCAAGCGAGACGCCAGGCTTGCCGACGAAAGCGGCTTGAACGGCGCATCGTCCTCTTCGTGCAAAACCAAGTCGTCGGGTGGCACAGTCCACAAGACACCGTCTTGCCCTTGGACCAATAGCCCGCCATCCTCGGCTTCGACCAACACACGCCCGGCGATCTGCCGCTCGCGCCCTTCTTTTTTGGCCGTGACATGATCCATGCCGCGCAACGGCGCAAGCGGGCAGCCGGCCAACAGCAAGGCGGCCGCGACCCAGCGGAACGTGATGCGTCGTCGAGCGCGCACAACAGACATGAAGAGCTCGATGCAATGTGGGCGGGAAAGGGGGGCCAGCCCCCCGTGGCTCAGAGGCCCCTTTTTTCTACCGTAGCAGATCAATGTAGGAAATGTAGCCGATGGACGGTCGCTACCGCCGAAAAAGAGCCGATTTACGGGCCTTGAGCCGCCGCCAAGTCAGCAGAATCTAGGTGTAGCGGACTGCCGCGGTCAATGGCGATCTTGAGAGCCCGCCGTTCGGGTCCAGCGATTTGCCAATAGAACCAGCAGGGCCGACAGCACGATAAACGCTAGCGCTAATGCCAAGCAGATGCCGGCCACCTGATCTTCGACTCCGTAGTGCAGCAGGCCGGAAATCCGCACGGACAATGGTTCGATGCCGGGTGGCGTAACGAGTATCGTGGCTCCCATTTCGCCCACGGCGACGGCCAACGCCACCCACCAGGAAATCAAAATCGTGAATCTTCGCTGCGGCAGCGCCACGCGGCGAAAGGTCGTCCAGGCATTGGCGCCGTCTAAAGCCGCCGCTTCCATCAAGCTAGTGGGCAACGTGTGAAAGGCATGCCACAGCACCAGGCAGGCCAGCGGTAAAGCCCGAATCGTTTGGGCGCAGACCGGTGGCAGAATCGTGCGATCATAGAGCGTGTGGGCCCAGTTCCAGTGTGGTGTATTGAACATCCAAATAATGCACAGCCCAATGACAGGCCCCGGCACTGCAAGCCCGAGCACGATAACCGATATCAGGATCGCGCTCGCCGTGCTGCGGCAACGACTGCTCCAAGCCAGCATCGTCGCCAACACTACCGTTGCCGTTGCCGCCACGCTGCCGACGACCAGCGAACTGCGGATCTCGCGGCCAAAACGGAGCGGACTGCTGGCAACGATGCTCGCGCCTTTGAGTAGCGACCAATGACGTTCGCGACCCTCAGTGCTTTGTACCACGACGACACCGCATTTCCACGCCAGATTCACTAGCGGCAGGCCGACCAGCAGCAGCACGGCACAAGCCATGAGTACCGCCAAAGGCCACCTCCAAACGCCGAACAGAAAAATCAATCGTGGCCGGATCGATACCTGCCGCTCGCGCGGGGCAAAACGTGCGATGATAAAAATCCCGGCCAAGGCCGCCCAAGCGGTGATGGCAATGCCCGGAAGTGCTCGGAGCGGCGCCTCGTGCGGAGCAGCGCCGATAGCCATCTCGGTATAAAGTTCCTCAGCGTAGGTGCGAATCTGAAACAGGTCAGTGACGGCGATCTCGCCAGCCACTCCGATGGCGACCCACAACGTGGCTGCGACCACCAAGGGCGCCGCATGGCGCAATGTCACACGATAGAACACGTGCCAGGCCGAGGCATCCAGCAGAGCTGACTCTTCCAGTTCGGGCCGGACATTTCGCAGTCCAATGCTCACGATCAGCACCACCCAGGGAATGGCCGCCGCGGCATGGACCCAAACCGCTCCTCGCCAACCGTCTAGCCACGGGGGTCCGAAACCGGATAAAGTTTGCCAACCTTGCAATCCAAAGCCCGCCTGCCAGGCACCCACTTGCAGATACAGTGGCAGAAACAACAGCCAGGAGAGCGCCAGCAGAAATGCCCGGCGGCCGGGCACGTCGGTCCGTGCGAGCACCAGGGCGAGGAGCGTCCCCAGGGGGACACTGATTCCGCAAACCCAGGCGGCGAGCTGCGCGGTATTGGCTGCCAATAGCCAGCCACGCGAATTGCTGGGACTAAACGCCGCCACGGCTCCGATCCCCAGCAATATCAGTAAGATCAATGCTTGCGCCGTGGGGCGTGAGCGGTTCATATTGCGACGAGCCTGGTTTAACGGGTTTGCCACGCCAGTGTAAGTTACCCAGGCTTTGGCGGCTAATGCCTACTTGATGAGGTCCACAGCGTTCGACTCCCGCGAGCCGGCACTATCGACTTCGTAATCGTCTTGGCTCTGGACGACACGCCGTGTATAGTCCGCCTCCCATTCGTCCCCGGGCGTTCTGCCCCTTATCCACCGAAACGGTCTGCCCGCATGCGCACTGTGTACGGCATACAGTTGCTGGCGCTCGCCTGTAGCGTATGGCTGATTGCCGGCTGCGCATCGGCTCCGAAGTCCAAAGGCTGGAGCGCGTGGAGCTTTTCCAAGAAGCCCAAGGAAGACGAGAAGGGGCCGAAGATCGTCACTCCGCGCGAAAAGATGGAGCAACTGCGCGAGCTCGGAGCAAACAGTTCCAAGATGTCGCCCCAGTTGAGAGAAACAGTCGCCGGCGAACTGACGCAGGGAATTGTCCACGAAAAGGATCCAGTCCTCCGCGCGCAGATCTTGCGAACCCTGGCACACTTCCCTTCGGAAAAGTCGGCTTCGATCCTGGCGGCAGGGTTGCACGATCATGATCGCGATGTGCGCATCGCGGCCTGTGAATCGCTCGGAAAATATGGCGGCACCAACTCGGTGCAGGAGCTTTCGCAAGTCATCAAGGACGATGCCGACGTCGACGTGCGCCTGGCGGCGGTGCGTGGCTTGGGCGATGGAGCCAGCCCGGGCGCGGTAGCAGTTTTAGGCGAAGCGCTCGACGATCAAGACCCTGCCATGCAGCACCGGGCGATTGCCTCGATGAAGAAACTGTCGAACCAGGACTTTGGCACGGATGTCGAAGCCTGGCGTCAGTATGCCAAGAGCGGCCAAGGCCCCCCCAAGCCAACTCTGGCCGAGCGCATCCGCAAATGGTTCTAGAAAACCAGCGCCTCTTCGTCCGTCGTGGGCAGCGCGACGAATTTTCAGACCGCGGCCAGGGCGACGCGACCTGTCCCAGATATTCTTGACTTTTTGTTGGCGAAAAACGTCGTTCGTCGCGGCCACGGACTGCGCGAAGTTCCCGGACTGGTGAAAGGTTATGGGGTGCCTGACTCTTTTGCCCGGCCGGCCCAACCGGGCAATCACGCACGCTATCAAGGGGTGCCAATAAACTTACCGATACAACTGCTGCCACCCCCAACCGGCTCGGCCGGCGGGACGTTCTTATAACACTTGGCAAGTGGCGGACATGTTACTTTGCGATGTCTGTTTGGTTGCGCCAGCGAACAACCTCTGGGGAAGTTCTGCTAGCTGAGCCGGCACTGTACCGTCCGTGACACAGTTAACTCCGCCGCACGACATGTTGCCTTGGCCTGCCGTGGCTTTGCCAGCAGGCTGTCTCTTGTTCGGGCGCCTGCGGGATCATTGGTCCCACGGTGAGCGGCGATTTGAGATACATAATGCGACACACCCTGCTTTTCACCGTCTTTTCCACCGTGACGTGCCTAGGTCTGGCGCTGGCGGCCGAGCCTGCGACCGCCGCAGGCCCTCGCTCGCGCACGGCTGCGAACGAAGACACGCGATTCTCGTTGGGAACTACTGACGATGTCGAGCCGCGCGAGGGCTTCGCCGGCGATTACGCCGAGGAATCGCTCGGCCAGCCCGCCGTCGACATCGCGCGGCGCGCACTGGGCTATGCGAAGGAGCCTGAATTGTCGGACGCCGTCCGGCCGCTCGACCTGGGCAACGAAAGCGACCCGGCTCAGGAGAGCCAGTTCGACGACGTCGCTCCCGTGATTCAAGAGCGCGTCCTCAGTCCGCGCATGATCAAGCTCCGCGACAAGGCTCGCGCGACGCTGGCCTACTATAATCGGAAACACCTCAACACACGCGATCATAACCCGTGGGAGGTGATGCACTCGATCGTCGCCTACGGCGTGCATTCGCAGCTCAACCGCAGCGGACCAGACGGTGCGCCGGTCAACGCCATATCCTGGCTCTGCTGGAATGGCGACTGTCACGGCACGCGCATCCTCGAAGCCAATGGCAATCGTCTTGCCGCCCGCAAGGGGCCGCAAGTGCAAGGACATCCCGGACAGTTTCTGGCAATCCTCGCGCAGTCGTGCGTGGCGACAAATTGCCCGATCAAAGTCGGCGATCAGCGCTTTACTTTGGTCGACCTGATCGAATCGGAAAAGTTGGGTTGCCAGGCAGGCACGGAGCTGACCTTCAAACTGATCTCGCTCACCTACTATTTGGATGTGGACGCCCACTGGACCAACTCGGCCGGCCAGGAATGGTCGATCGAGCGCCTGGTCCGTGAGGAAATGTCACAGCCGGTCATCGGCGCCGCGTGCGGAGGCACGCATCGCTTGATGGGTCTCGCCTACGCGGTACGCAAACGCGAGGAGTCTGGGCTGCCGATGACAGGCGAGTTCCGCAGGGCCAAGAAATATCTCGACGAATATCATCGTTACACCCTCACCAAGTTGCAAAACTCGGATGGCTCTTTCAGCACCGAATGGTTCAAGGCGCCGGGCGCCCGGCCTGACATTGGCCGGCGCATCCAGACCTCGGGCCACATCCTGGAGTGGCTGTCGTATTCGCTCCCCTTGGACATGCTGGAAGATCCCCGTGTCGTGAAGACCGTCGAATACTTGACGAACGTGTTGCACGAGGGTGAAGAGCGCGAATGGGAGGTCGGTCCGCTGGGGCACGGCTTGCACAGCTTGGCGATCTACGATTCGCGCGTGTTCAAGCCCCGCAACGAGGTCAGCGATCGCACAGTCTCGACCGAGGAAACCACGACCAGCGAAGCGGCTGCGCCCATCGTTACAGGGCCGCTCGACGCCCGGACGCCCGCTGAACTGCAAGTTCCAGATTACGAGCTGCGCGCCACACAGCCGAAGGCTACGGCCAACGCGACGCCGCGGACCACGCGACGCGACCCTAAGGCTGTGCCGCAACCGAAACGTTCTGCCCGTCGCCCACAAACCGCTCGGCCGTAGTTGTCGCCCCTAGGGCACTACACAATCGCATTTGCCGATCCGTCGTGTGCCGAAGTATGATCGAAGGGGACCCTGCCGGCGCTTCCGCCGATGCGTGCCTTGTCGCAGGCGCCGTTCCAGCCGCTCGAACTCGCGCTGGCCATTAAGGGTTCGTCATAACGCACCGCGATGGCTGGTTAGTGTTGCTCGCGACGGCAAAACCTCGTACATTTCTGGCATCCCGCCGAGCTCATCGGCCATTCGGGGGCTGTGTCCCGTCTGCGTATCTCCTCGAGGTTTTTGCCTAGCGAATGACCCCTGCACGTAACAGCGAGGAATTCCTGACGATCTTTCAAGCGGCGGTCCGCCTGGCCGAAGCCGTGCGGGTTGACGCAATCCTGTTGCTCGTCGATCAGCCGATCGATTGGCAGCAGTTGAAAGACAGCAGTCGCGGACAAAAGATCTTGCTCGCCGCTGACTCGGAAAGTGCTGTGGCTGGATCCGCACAGATCGGCCTGCCGGCGGTGATTCTACCTGACTCGTTTGACACCGCCGTACACGAGAAGCTGTCGCAGGCGCTACTGAATGCCGTGGCCGACGAGCTGTTGGCCAGCGGCGCACGCGTGGTCGCCTTATATGGGGGATTCGAGCCCCATTCGATCGATTCCATCAGCTTGATCGACCTGGGCGAGCACCTGGGCCGGCTCACCGTTCGGGATCTGCGGCAACTCGAAACCCGCGTGCCGCTGGATACGCTGCAAACAGTGTTGAACCTGGCGCTCGAGATCGGCCGCGAAGGGCGCGAAGGCAAGCCGGTGGGGACGCTGTTCGTGGTCGGAGATGCCCACAAAGTACGCAGAATGAGCCGCTCGGCCAGCTTTGATCCCGTCAAAGGATACAGCCGACGCGAGCGCAATCTAAAGAGCGCGAAAGTCCGCGAGGGCATCAAAGAGATTGCCCAAATGGACGGCGCGATTCTGGTCGCGCCAGACGGCACCGTCGAGGCCGCGGCCCAGTATCTCGACGCCTCGGCGGCCGACGTCACGCTCTCGAAGGGGCTGGGCGCGCGCCACTGGGCCGCTGCCGCTATAAGTCGTGCTACAAAGGCCGTGGCCGTCGCCGTCAGCGAGTCGAACGGCACGGTGCGCGTCTTCCAGGATGGCGAAGTCGTGCTGCGCATCGAGCCATTCCGCCGGCCCATGAAATGGAAGGACCTCGAATACGAGGGGGGCGCCGACCACTAGGGTCGGCGGCCAATTGTCGTACCTGCGAAGGCATCAGCAGGTGCTGTCCCCACGCCATCCCGGCCTGTTTCTGGCCGGAGCCTTCGGCCCGTTTGTTCCAGGGTCACCGAGTCGTTTTGCTCCAGAATCCGATTCTTAGTACGTGTCATTTTTGATTGATCAAAAATATTACTTGCATAAAACAAAATCACGTATATTATGTGACCAAATCCGCAATCCTTCTCATTCCGTTGCTCTGGAAAGGCCAAGTCCGGTGAGTTACGCACCGTCAAGCACCAGTCGTCGCAGCCAATCTCCGCAGGCGTTCACCTTGGTCGAACTGTTGGTCGTCATAGCCATCATTGGGCTGTTGGTCGGACTGCTTCTGCCCGCGGTACAGGCGGCCCGCGAGGCGGCTCGTCGCAGCCAATGCCAGAACAACCTCAAGCAAATCGGCCTGGCGCTACAGTGCTTCGAGGGGAGCCGTGGATTCTTCCCGCCCGGCTATATCAGTCAGCCCACAAGCTTGTTGATGGGGCCGGTGGATCCGGGCTTCGACGACGCTGGTCCTGGCTGGGGCTGGTTGGCGCTGGCGCTACCGTACATCGAGCAAGGGAGCCTGTACGGTTCACTGAACCTGAACCTGAAATGCTGGGACCCCGCGAACACGACGATGGTCCAAACGCCGATTCCGATTTTTCGCTGCCCATCGGACTACATGGGGGAAAATCCGGGATCAGAACAAACGGTGAATGTCTCGGATGTCGCAAACAACACGCTGGCAACGTTCGCGCGAGCGAACTACGTCTCGAGTGTGGGGAGCAGCACGCTGTGGTGCAGTTGGCCCATCTCGATCCAGCCGAACGGAGCCCTCTATCGCAACAGCACGACGCGCATTGCCGACGTGACTGATGGACTAAGCCAAACCGTATTCGCGGCAGAGCGATCGTCGAACATCAGCGACTCGGTCTGGGCCGGCATCGTTCCCAACTCGGTTCACTGGTCGTATCCGCCCTATGCAGGCATTGGGACCGGAGGGTTGAACACGCCCTACGACGGTCCCGGTGCGTTCGTCGGCGCGCATGGCGGTCCGTGTCCGTATGAGGATCCTGTGGTGATTCATCCGCCGAACAGTCCACTGGGACACAGCGACCAGTTTCAATCGACGCATCCGGGCGGATCGAACATCCTGCTGGGGGACGGCTCGGTGCATTTCTATAGCGATGGGCATGCACTTTCGACCTGGGTAGCTCTCGTCAGCCGCAACGGCGGAGAGGTGATCGGTGAGGCATTTTAGTCTGTCGCGATGCGTCCGCTCTCGCGCGTTGCTCTGCCTGCTGGGAAGCCTGTCTGTCGTCGGTCTAGGCTTGTACGGTTGGGTCGATGCTTGGCCAAGATCCCGGGCAAGCGTCCAGCCAGCCCAGGCCGCGGTGCCGCGCAGCGCCGGCGTACACGCGAATGGAAAAGTTCATTTCGACATTTTATCGAAGTTGCTGGCCGAAGATCGGCGCAGCACAGCGCCGGATGCATGGCTGCGCGAATTGGCAGCATTGCCCGCTTCGTTTCGCGTTGTCACGCAAGGTCACGAACTGATCGACCATACCGCCCCCGATTTCACCCTTTATGATCATCACCATCATCACTGGAAACTGTCCGAGCAGGTCGCTCAGGGGTCCGTCGTGGTGGTGTTTTACCTCGGTTATTACTGCAACGCGTGCGTACACCATCTGTTCGAATTGAATGCCGACGTTGATCGATTCCGATCGTTGGGTGCCGAGGTGGTGGCGATCAGCGGCGACGAGCGGGAGGCAAACCAGAAGCAGTTCGAGCGCTATGGAGCCTTCAACTTTTCGGTGCTGACCGATCCGGCCCATCGCGTGGCCCAATCCTTTGGAGTTTTCGTTCCCGCCACAAACGCCGCGCCCGAGCTCGTGCTCCACGGCACGTTCCTTATTGATCGGCAGGGGCGGGTGCGCTGGGTCCATTATGGCGACACGCCGTTTCGCAGCAGCCAAGCGTTGCTGTACGAGTTGGCTCGCATTGAGGAAAAACTGCCGCAGCCGACGAGCGCGCTCGTGGTTGTCGACGAAGACGCGTGTCGACCATGAAGACGGCACAGATTCTTTCCATACTGATCACGCTGGTTTTGGTCGCTTCGGGATGCCGTCGCCCGACGCAAGAAGACCGCGACAATCGCAGATTGCTGGATGCGATCCTTACCACGATCACGATCAAGAATGCGCGATTGCTCGATGACAACGAGCAGTGGGCCCAGTCGCGCCACGACGCCGGCCAACTCACAGACGGCGAATTCGACAGCATGACTGCCATCATCGCCAAAGCACGCCGCGGTGATTGGTCACGAGCCGAGGCTGATGGGTACGCCTTCCGCAAGAAACGCCCATTCGTTCGAGAAGGGCAGTAGCAGCTCAGGCCGTCGTTGGCCGATGCGCGAGTCCATCTAGCTTGGCCGATCGATCAGCAGCGCCACCTCGAACCGCGCGTAGGGAACCTCGCTGCGAACGATCGGCGCCGGTCGAATGCGCATCTCGCTCGTTACCTTGCCCCACGATTTCACCTGGTAGACGAACAAATTAGGT
This sequence comes from Pirellulales bacterium, assembly GCA_036490175.1. Taxonomy (NCBI): domain Bacteria; kingdom Pseudomonadati; phylum Planctomycetota; class Planctomycetia; order Pirellulales; species Pirellulales bacterium. Next base: position 43,535 of record DASXEJ010000227.1, read on the forward strand.
TCCGGCGCGATCGCGCGTTTAAAGCTGAAACGCGACTCGAGAAGTGCCACGAGCTTGCGAGCGTCTCCGGTTGTGCCAAAGAAAGTGATCCGTTCGACCTGTTGCTTCTTGTTGAAATAATAAGTCAGCGAGCCGGCAATATCGGCGTCGGTCGTCCCGCTCACCAGGGGGACGCGATAACCTTGCACGTCTAACTCTGCCAGGCTGGCCGATACCCGGGGCCAGGTCGCCATGATCCAATTCGTGGTGATTTCGAAGCGCAGCACTTCTTCCAGCGGATGCACGACCTGTTGCTTCTGGGCGCTAGAAACCTTGACGGCGCCCCCCTCATGCGGCGCGCCGGCCGAGTTGAAATCGGCAACATGGGCTGGCGCTGCTTTTGTTTCCGTCGTTGCCACCTGAGCAGTTGTTGCGTCGGCGGTGGCAGCGGGCCAAAACCGTGCGCTTAGCCCCTTAATCCCCCCCAACGTCGACATCACGTAGGGAAGTGCGGCGGTGGCGACCACGATCAGACCGAACAGCTTGTTCTTAGCAAACATAGGCGCCTCGTTTGCGCGGCCCAAAACCCCTGACGGCCCATCTGGCGCGATTGTTCCGGACTGCAACCGGCAGGCGAGGGAATCGCACCACGACTCATCGATTTCTATCGGTTGCGCAGTGAGGCAACTCGCATTAAGCGCAGGCGCACGGCACCACTACGCCAGATGGCGCAACTGGAAACTCCCCTTCGTCCCGGGCGCAGAATCGGCCGCCGCAGAGCTACGTTTTGGGGATCGCCACCCGTTCGCCCCCTTTCATGGCCGACTGGTGGGCGCAGATGCCGGTCATGGTCCAATTGGCGCTCGCGCCGGCGTCGGGGCGCGGCGGCCGATCTTCCACGATGGCGCTAATGAACTCGTGGGCCAGGTGCGGGTGCGAGCCACCATGACCACTGCCTTGAATGAAAGAAAGATGCTGCGCATCGTCGGCGTCGTACACTCCCTTGGTTGTGTAGCGGCGAATCCCCTCGGGAAGCAAGTGGGCAAAGTCGGGCACGGTAACCCGCTCGGGCTTTTCGCCCTGATGCAGCACGCACGGTTCGTGCTCGATGCGCGTCCATTCAAACGTAGCCTTGTCGCCGTAGACGTCGAAGCTCTCGATGTACTGCCGCGCCGTCTCGAACAGGCTGCGCGTGACCTCGCAGGCCAGATTCGAGTCCGCCATCTTGATCGTGGCCGTCTCGACAGCGAACGGAGAGCCATACTTGGCCGTCAGCGCCTCGCTAATCTGGCCCGACCCGTGGCAGACCACGCTCTCGGCCCGTTTGTTCGGCAGGTGCAGGCAAGGGCTGACGCAGTGCGTGGCGTAGTGCATCGGGGGCAATCCCTCCCAGTAGCCAGGCCAGCCAGCCATCTCCTGCTGATGCGCACCGCGCAAAAACTGAAGGCGTCCCAACTTCCCGGTTTCGTAAAGCTGCTTCACGAATAGGAATTCGCGACTGTAGACCACGGTTTCCATCATCATGTAGTGCTTGCCGCTTGCCTTCTGGGCCGCGACGATGGCCAGGCATTCCTCCACGGTCGTTCCCATTGGCACGGTGCTTGCCACGTGCTTGCCGGCCCGCAGGCCTGCCAGGCTCTGCGGCGCATGATCGGGGATCGGCGTGTTGATGTGCACGGCGTCCACATTCGGATCGGCCAGCACGTCCTCGTACTTTTGGTAGCGAGTTTTAACGCCAAAATGGTCGCCAATCTGGTCCAACTTCTCTTTGCTGCGCTGGCAGATGGCATACATCTCGGCTTGCGGATGATTTTGGTAAATGGGAATGAACTCGGCGCCAAAACCCAAACCAATGATTGCGACGCGCACCTTTCGAGGGCTTGCCATAAGGGATCCTATTCCGCAGTGATGTCCGGGGAGCAATGATTGCGGTCGCAGCAGGGCGATACCGCAGTGACCAGCAAGAGGTGATTACCAGAGAAAACGTGGCCAGATTACAATACGCCGTGTGACGACGCAAGAAAACGCTGCCGAACCATCGAGCGAAGCACACCGGCTCGACGATTATCGCTGGCTGACATCCGCCGAAGCTAGGCCCTGGCTCGAGCTAGCCACCACGGCCACACAGTCGACGGTGCAGCTCACGGCACTGTTGCGCCGGCAACTTTCGCCGGCGCGCACGCACCTGGTGCTGGAACAGGTCGAGTTGCGGCGGCGCGCGACCGCCAAATTTGCAGCCGCGGCAGAAATGTTTTTCGCACCCCGCGCACTTGAGCAGGCCACGGACCAGTTCGTGGCCGCCTACAAGGCCGCGCGGTTTCCGGCGGACGAGCCGGTCGCGGATTTGTGCTGCGGCATTGGCGGAGACCTCTTGGCGCTCGCGGCCCGCGGGCCTGTGACCGGTGTCGACCGTGATCTGGCGCTTGCGCTGCTGGCAGCGAAAAACGTCACGATTCCTCAGGGCGAGCACGAGACACCGCTCCATCAACCGGCGGCCCAGGGCAGGGCAGGGGGGACTACGCCAGTCGGAGTGATCGTTGGCGACGTGGCCACGTTCGATGTCGGTAATATCGCCGCCTGGCACATCGACCCTGATCGTCGACCGCAGGGACGCCGCACCACGCAAGTGGAATTGCACGAGCCCGGCCCGGACGTGATCGATCGCCTGCGCATGTTGTGCCCACAGGCCGCGGTGAAACTGGCGCCGGCGGCGGTTGTTCCTGACGCCTGGGCCGAAGTTGCCGAGCAAGAATGGATCAGCCGCGCTGGTCAATGCCGGCAACTCGTCTGCTGGTTCGGAAGCCTGGCAGAAAATCCTGGCTCGCGCCGTGCGACGATCGTTGATCGCGGTTGGCCGGTGGTGCGATCGATCGTCGGTTGTGCAGACGACGAAGTGCCGCATGCAGTCGCGCTCGGCCGGTATATATTCGAACCCGACGCTGCGGTGCTGGCCGCTGGTTTGACGGCAACGCTTGCCAACGAGCATGGCCTGGAAGCCATCACGCCTGGTGTGGCCTATCTCACGGCAGACCGGCCAATCGTCGACTTGGCACTGGCCCGTTTCCAGATTCGCGAGGTGTTGCCGCTCGACCTGCGACGATTGCGCGATGTATTGCGGTCGCGGAACATCGGCACGCTGGAGATCAAAAAGCGCGGCGTCGAGTGCGAGCCCGAGCAGCTGCGCCGCCAATTGCGACCGGCGGGCGATGCCTCGGCCACGCTCATCGTGCTACCGATGGCCGGCCGGCCGACAGTGATCCTGGCGGATCGCCTGGTCGCGGCCGGATCGACAGGTTGATCCGCCGCCCCTGCATCGCCGGCACCCACACGCGTCCCAGGGGTCAACTCGTGCGCAATCGCTCGACCAGTCCCGCGGTAAAGCCCAGGGGGTCGTCACGATCGCGGCTGGCCGCCATCAGCCGATCGTAGCAGCCGGCGCGGCGCGCCAACTCCAACATGCTGGGGGCGAAACCCGTAGTGCGCACGGTCGGGCCCAGTCGTTCCACCGCGGCGTCGAAGGCTTCTCGATCTCGGCCGGCACGCGCGAGCAGCGCGATCAGAACCTCGGCCGGGCCAGCTTCCTCGGCGGCATCCGCCCGCTCGCGGAAAAAACGGATAGCGGCATCTACGTTCTCGTCGAGCAGTCCTTGAAAGAACAAGGCGTGGGCCGGATACGTGTCGGCGAACGGTTCCTGTCCCGGGAACTTGTATTGGCTGCTCAGCCGTCGCCCGTACTCGGTCAAGTCGAGCGCGGTGCGCAGCGCTTGCTTGTCATCACAAGAGAGCGCGAATCGCACCACGGCCGCCAGGTGCGTGGTGTCGACATGATAATTGTCGTTCTCGAACAGCCAGGGCCGATTCGCCACCAGCGCGGCGAGCGAAGTATCCTCCGGCTCCGCCCCTTCCCGTCTTGCGATATCGGCCTTTACGTTGCGCAGCAGCTCGCCGTGCAGGTGGTTGATCAACAGGGCGGCCACCTCTTGCCGGTCGGATTTTGGTCGGTTGTGCATCTGGCCGTCGAACAACGTTATGGCGTTGCAGGTGCCGTAATGAGCCAACACGTACTCGAATCCCAATCGTGGACAGGCCCCTTCGTACAGAGCGACTTCGATTATCTCTTCATAGTTCTCGGCATCGCGCGGAATTTGTTCCAGACTGCGGGCCACCGCCGCCCGATCGCCCACGGGGCGCAGGTACATCCAGGCCTCGCGCACACGGCCGTGAGAAAGCAACAACTCGCCCACTTCGCGGCAGGCCGCTAAATAGGCGTCTTCCATTTTGGTCCGCACGGGTTCGGGCAGGTCGTCCAGGCTCGAGGTCATGATTACTGACAAGCCCAGCGTGTGCCGCGCTTCCATCAACCGCGCATCGAATAACTCGTGGTATTGTTCCTGTTGCCGCAAATGTTCGGTTAGGCGGTGAAAGATGCCCACGATTCCCTCGTGGTCAGCGGCACTCTGCAGTTCGTCGAAAAGAGTCTGGGTCTGCGCCATCGGAAGATTTTGCACTGGTTGCTTTGATTGTGAGGAAGGTGCCCTAGGCAATCGTATCAGAGCAAATCCTTATATTCCACGATGCAGATCGCGGCGCGGGGCGCCGTTTGTCGGATTCGAGCGGTGAAGTGCCTCTTTTTCCTCGGACACGCCTCGGTTAGCATGAAACCAAGCGTGCCATCCCGCGAGTGAGACACACGGGGATACTTTCTCCGGCCGATGATGGCGATGCCGACGCGGCGCGCGGCAGAGATTCGCCGTGGGGCTAACGAAGATGCCGCTGGTATTGTCTCGTGACTTATGCTGGATGGCGGTTTGTAGAAACAGTTTTAGGCGAGTAACCCCTCGATCATGCCCAACGACGTGCCAGGTTTCAGCGGATTGCGTGTAGCGGCGTTCGAGAGCCGTCGCGCCGACGAGATGGCACGTCTGATTGAGCGCATGGGGGGTGTTGCTTCGGTCAGCCCGTCTTTGCGTGAAGTACCGCTGACGACCAATCCCGACGCCGTCGACTTCGCCTATCACTTGATTAGCGGCCAGATCGATATCGTGGTGCTGATGACCGGCGTGGGCTTGCGCCACTTGGTGGCGCAGGTCGAGCGGCACGTCCCGCGCGACCGCTTTTTGGCGTCGCTTTCGGACGTGACGACGGTCGCGCGCGGGCCCAAGCCCGTGACTGTGTTGCGCGAGCTAGGGATCACTCCCACCTGGCGCGTGCCCGAGCCGAACACCTGGCGCGAGGTGTTGGCCACGATCGATCAGCACGTGCCCGTCAGAAATCAGATCGTTGCGGTGCAGGAATATGGCCTGCCCAATGCCAGCCTGGTCGCTGGGCTGGAAGCGCGCGGAGCTGGCGTGCGCACCGTCAAAGTTTACGAGTGGGATTTTCCCGAGGATACCCGGCCGCTCGCGGACAATGTCCGCGCGATTGCCGCCGGCGAGCGAGACCTGGCCTTGTTCACGTCGGCCCACCAGGTGGTGAACATGCTGCGGATGGCCGAGCAATTGGAAGTGACGCCGTCGCTACGGCAGCAATTCCGCCGCATGGTGGTCGCCTCGATCGGCCCCACGACCAGCGAAACGCTGCGCGACAACGATCTGACGGTCGACGTCGAACCAGAACATTCCAAGATGGGGCACCTGGTCGCGGCGGCAGCCGCCCAAGGCCCCGAACTGCACCGGCGCAAGCAGCCCATCACCACATCGGGCAATGGTGCCCGGCACCAACCCTCTACCCTCGGGCCGGCGCGAGGGCCCTGGGACGACGGCCCGTTTATGAAGGCCTGCCGCCTCGAGCCGACCGATCGCACTCCGATCTGGTTGATGCGTCAGGCCGGGCGCTACATGGCCGAGTACCGCGCCGTGCGCTCGAAGACGACATTTTTAGAGCTGTGCCGTAACCCGCAGCTCTGCACCGAAGTCATGCTCACGGCCGTGGAGCGCTTGAACGTCGATGCGGCGATCATCTTTGCCGATCTGTTGCCCATGCTCGAGCCGATGGGGCTGGATCTGGAGTTTGCCGCCGGCGAAGGTCCGGTGATCCATAATCCCGTGCGCGACGCGGCCGACGTCGATCGTGTCGTCGAGCTTGTGGACGTCGATTCGCTCGACTTCGTCATGGAGACCGTGCGGCTGACGCGCGCCGGCTTGCCCGCCCAGATTCCCGTGCTGGGATTTGCCGGCGCGCCGTTCACGCTCGCCAGCTACACGATCGAAGGGGGCGCGAGTCGCAGCTATCTGCACACCAAGACGCTGATGTACCGTGATCCCGGCGCGTGGGATGAACTGATGTCGCGGCTGGCGCGCAGCGTAACACGGTACTTGAATGCGCAAGTCGCAGCCGGCGCCCAGGCCGTGCAACTGTTCGACAGTTGGGTAGGTTGCCTGGGACCGGACGACTATCGCCGTTACGTGCTGCCCTACACGCGCTCGATCATCGAAGGAATCACGCCGGGCGTGCCCGTCATTAATTTTGCCACTGGCAATCCGGCACTGTTGCCTTTATTGGCCGAAGCCGGTGGGCATGTGATTGGCGTCGACTGGAGGATTCGTCTGGATGATGCCTGGCGTGCCGTCGGCGAAGGGCGCGGGGTGCAAGGCAATCTCGACCCGCTCGTGCTGCTTTCCGAGCCGGACGAGATTCGCCGCCGCGCAAAAGACGTTCTCGACCAGGCGGCTGGGCGGCCGGGGCATATCTTCAACCTGGGGCACGGCGTGATGCCTCAGACGCCCGTTGAGAATGTGATCGCGCTCGTCGAGGCTGTGCATGAGCTCGGGGCGCGTCGCCGGGGATGATCAGCCACGATCAACAAACGCCGCGCACGCGAATCGCGATCATTGGCGGCGGCATAACCGGTCTCGCGGCCGCCCATCGCTTGGGCGAGTTAGCGCCCGCCTGTCAGGCCACGGTGTTCGAGGCCAGCAGCCGTCTGGGCGGCATTCTGCACACCGTGCAACAGGACGATTTTCGGCTCGAGTTCGGTGCCGACAACTTCATCACCAACGTGCCCTGGGGTATCGATTTGTGCCGGCGCATCGGTTTTGCGGACCAGTTGCTCGAGACGGCCGCTACGCGCCGCCGTGCTCTAGTCGTGCGCGCGGGCAAGCTGCATCCCGTGCCCGAGGGCTTCATGCTGATGGAGCCGCGCGAACTGTGGCCGGTGCTGAAATCGCCGCTACTGAGTCTGCGTGGAAAAGCGCGCCTGCTGGCCGAATTCTTCATTCGCCCACGGCAGGCGACGGGAGACGAGAGCCTGGCGTCGTTCGCCCGACGTCGCTTGGGACGCGAGGCGTTCGAGCGGTTGGTGCAACCGTTGGCGGCAGGCATCTACACGGCCGACCCAGAAAAGCTGAGCCTCGCCGCCACGATGCCGCGATTCTTGGAAATGGAACGGCGCCACGGCGGGCTGATCCGCGCGGTCCGCAAGAGCAAGAGTGCAGGCGGGAATAGCACCGGCGGCGCAGGGAGTGGTGCCCGCTACAGCCTGTTTGTCGCCCCGCGCGAGGGAATGCAGTCGTTGGCCACAGCAGTGGCCGCGCGCCTGCCGGCAGAAACCATCAAGCTCAATTGCGCCGTGACCAAGCTCGCAGCGCGACCCGGCGGTGGGTGGAATGTCTGGACCGCCGAGGTCGCTGAACCGACAGCGTTCGACGCGGTTGTGCTGGCCACGTCGGCGCCGCTGGCGGCGAGACTCATCGAGTCTTTCGATAGCCTCCTGGCCAGCGCGCTCGCGGCGATTCCTTATGCCAGCTCGGCCGTGGTGGTCGCAGCGTACAAGGATTCTCAGTTGCAGCGCCCCTTGGATGGATTTGGCTTTGTCGTGCCCGACATAGAACGTCGCCCCATCCTGGCGGCCAGCTTCAGCAGCATGAAGTTCGTGAATCGGGCGCCGCAGGGTTGGCAGTTGGTGCGCGTTTTTTTGGGGGGTGCCGCTCGGCCTGATCTCGCGCTTGCTACGGAGGACGAGTTGCGGCGGATCGCGGCCGAGCAATTGTCGGAATTGATCGGCGCCCAAGGCGCTCCGGCCTTCGCACGCGTCGGACGCTGGCCCGGCGCGATGCCGCAATATCACCTGGGGCATTTGGAACGTGTGGCCGAGATTGGCGAGCTGGTTAAACCGTGGGCGGGCCTGCAGCTGGCCGGAAACGCCTACGAAGGCGTCGGCGTGCCTGCCTGCATCCGCAGCGGCGAAGCGGCCGCCGAACGGATCCTGGCCCTATTGCCTGCCTAGTGACCAGCCGTCACGCAGAATAGCGTCCTTGGGAACGACCACGATCCCATCGCGCACCATGGCTTGCGCACTTTCCTCTGTTGTTTCCAAGCCGGACTCGTTGATCACCCGCACGTTGCGGCCGATGCGGCAGTTCTTGTCGACGATTGCGCCCTCGATCAGCGTGTTGTCGCCGATTCCGATCGGCGGCCGGCCCGCCGCGCGGTGCGAGTCGACGTCGTCGGGCGTTTCGTAGAAGTCCGCCCCCATGATGACGGCATTTCGCACTGTAACGTTGCGCCCAATACGGCAGCGCAGCCCGACGACGCTATTTTCGATGACCGCGCCCTCGCCGATATCGCAGCCGTCGGCTAGCAGGCTGCCACGAATCGTGGCCCCCCGAATCCGCGACGGCGCCAGAAAGCGCGGGCTGGAATAGACAGGTTGCAGAGGCGAGGCCAAGTCGAACGGAGGTCGCTCTGCCGCCAGCTCTAGATTCGCCTGATAGAAAGAACGGATGGTGCCAATGTCTTCCCAGTAACCGTCGAACAAGTACATCTGCACTTTGTGCGTGCGAATCGACGTCGGAAAGATTTCCTTGCCGAAGTCGTGATAGTCTGTCTTCGAAAGAAGATCGATCAAGGTCTGCCGATTGAAGAGATAAATGCCCATGCTGGCCAGGCAATCGCGACCGTTGCTTTTCAGGCCGCGGGCGTCGATCCAGGCCGGATCGGTGCGGACAAGATTGACCTCTTCCGGCGTCTTGGGCTTTTCCAGAAAGCCGACCACGCGTCCGGTGTCGTCCATGCGCATGATGCCGAACCCCGAGGCGGCCTGGCGATCAACCGGCAACGCCGCGATCGTGACGTCGGCCTTGGACTCGCGATGGGCGCGCACCATGGCGGCAAAGTCCATGCGGTACAACTGATCGCCCGAGAGGACCAATACCAGGTCGACCCCCGGCTGTTGGATGTAGCGAAGGTTTTGCCGTACGGCGTCGGCCGTGCCCTGATACCAGCCGGCTTCGTCGAGCGTTTGCTGCGCGGCGAGGATTTCCACAAAGCCGCCGCTAAAGACATCGAAGTTGTACGATCGGCGAATGTGCCGGTGCAAGCTGACCGAGTTGAACTGTGTCAGCACGTAGATGCGATTCAAACCGCTGGCGATGCAGTTCGAGATCGGAATGTCGATCAGTCGGTATTTTCCCCCCAAGGGGACCGCTGGTTTGGACCTAAACTTGGTCAGCGGATAGAGCCGTTGTCCACGTCCGCCACCCAGAACCAGCGTCAATACTCGATCCATGAAGTGTCCTAATCGATTGCAGCCGCGAGCGACGCCCAAATAGTCAGCCGGCGGCCCATAAGGGATATGATGGACACGTATCGTAGGTGGTAAACCGCGATTCGGCCAGACCCAGAAAAAGACGATGGCCGGAAGGCAAGACCCGGCTGTGTCACTGCCTGATCAACTGCATGGCAAAGCCAACCGCCGCTCAAATTCACAGTGACGAGCAGCTGCTCTTCTTCCCGACGATTGGCCGCTTCGAGGCCGACGCTGGCTCGTGGTATTTGCCGATTCACGGCTGGATTTTCAAGCCCGAGTTCGATTCGCTCCGCCGGGCGGCCGCGGTCAGTTTGTTGCGCCGGTGGGTAGGGTTGGAAGCTAGCGGGCTGGAATCCGAACTCTTTGAAGCGCGTTTGCGATCCTTTCTGGTCAATAATCGTCCACGCAAGGTCGTGGCCGTTTCGCTCGACGAGCAGCATTACAGCCTGATCCGCTCGGCGGCCAATGGTCACATCGTCGATGCGTTGAGGCTATCTCCCACAGCCATCGACGTTGTATTGGCGAAGCAAACATCAAACGTCCCTCCCGCAGCCAACGATGGACGCGTCTTGCAGTTCGACGCAATCCTACCGGCCGGCGATGCGCGTGCCGTGAGCGGGGCGATACACTTGCTGAACGAACAGGGGTTGTCCGTCATCTCGGACATCGATGACACGATTAAGATCACGCACGTCCACGATCGCGTGGCCCTGTTGCGACAAACGTTCTTGCGCGAGTTCGAGCCGGTACCGGGCATGGCCGAACTCTATCGGCGCTGGCGTGCCGCGGGAGCCACGTTTCACTATGCATCGCGCAGTCCCTGGCAGCTGTTTACGCCCATTGGCGATTTCCTGGCCGCCCACGGCTTTCCAGCGGGCACTTTTCACATGCGCCATTTCCGTTGGAGAAACGCCGGCACTCTCAAGCGAGACCGCACCGGGTCCAAGAAGCTGGCCGTGATCGATGAAATCCTTGCGGCCCTGCCGCATCGACGATTCGTGTTCGTCGGCGATTCGGGCGAGCACGATCCGGAAATCTATGGTGCACTGGCGCGCCGCTATTCAGAACAAGTGCGCGCGATCTTCATTCGCAACGTGACGGGCGAAGATGCCACGAGCGATCGCCTGCAGCGTGCCTTTGCCGATCTGCCCATCGAGCGCTGGCAGTTGTTTGACGACGCGCAGGAATTGCCTCTCGATCTATCGTGAGGAAGGTTTCCGCGGGGATCAGGCAACCGATGACAGTCCCGGCGTTGTCAGAGAGTGGCCGGGTGAGGAGGCTGAATCGCACCGTACCGCGTCGTCAGTCCAACGTCGCGACGTACGTTCGTAGCTCGGCCAGTTCGCGTTCGTAGCCGCCTGAAAGGATCGGGAAGCGGCACCAAGTCTTGGGGTCGAGGTTCTCGTCATCCAGATGGAAAGAGGGAGCGTAGCGCTCCCGCTTCCATTGATTGCGGCACCACAGCCGAAAGAATCGCTCGACCCATTCGCCCAATTGCCGCACCGAGTATTGGGGAAAGCGAGGCTGCATTTGTTGAAAGACCTCGATCGGCACCAGCTTGTCACGGATCGCGGCCCGTTCGATCGCGTCCAGCAACTCATAAGGCATCAGATCGGCCTCGTCGGTCTGGCCGGCAGCCGAGGGCCGCAACTCGGCCGTAGGAGGCTGACAGTTTACGGCCGCGAGCGCAGGCACCGGTTGACCTCCCTCGGGGCCCACGGATTCGAGCCATACGAGCCAGGAACGCAAGTATGCTTTGTCGATGCCGGCAATGGGCGAAAGTCCGCCGCTGGTATCACCGTCCATCGTGGCGTAACCGACGGCCGCCTCCGAGCGATTGCTGGTGGCCAGTAGCAAGCCCGAGCGCAAATTGGCCAACATCCACACGCCCGGGGCACGGACACGCGCCTGGATATTTTGTAGGGCCAGATCATCGTTACCCCAGGTCAGCTCGCGTCCCACGGCCAGCGAAACCATCGTCACGTATTGCTTCACCAGGCCATCGACGTCGAATTCGTAGTATTGCGCGCCCAGCGCGTGGGCCACTCCGGACGCCGCATCACGTGTCGTTTGCGAACTGTTCTGCGTCGCTTGATAAACGCATGTCACGAGCTGTGATATCAGTTCTGACGACGATCGCGCGCCGCGCAGCTCCGCGAGGTATCTCAGCTTGTCGATATAGCCGGCTAATCCCAGCTCGCGCACGCCTAGATCGACCATCATGGCCGCCAAGCAAGCCACGGCCGAGGAATCGGCGCCCCCACTGGCGGAAACGACCACGCCGTTCGATCGGCTCTTGCGCATGTAGTCGAACAGTGCCAGCGCCACGGCGCGGGCAAATTCCTCTTCCTTCGCGTGCGGCCCGGTCTCCCAGGCGGCCCGCTTGATTGCGGCCGGCACCGGCGCGACATGCGGATATGAAAAAGCTGCTTCGACAGTCGCGGCGTTCGTCTCTAACCGGGGCTCGAAGCTTCCCAAACGCGATTGCTGCATGCGCGTGGCGTCGACGTCGACGATAGCCGTGGTCAGTTGCCAATCGGCGAAGGAAAATCGGGGTCCAATCGCCGCCAGCTTTCCACCCGATGCCACCAATGCGCCGCCATCGTAAATTGCACGACCGGCCTCGTTGCCCAGCAGATTCGCGTACAAATAGCTGACGCCAAACGTGCGCGATCCTTCCAGCACAAAGCGGTGTCGAATCTCCATCTTGCCAAAGGCAAAGTGACTGGCGCTCGGGTTCAAGATGACGTCGACGCCGCGGCGGGCGAGTTCCGCGCCGGGGCGATTCGCAACCCAGGCATCCTCGCAGATCTCGAAGCCGATCTTTACACCGCCGACATCGAAGTCGATATCGCCCAGGGGGTAGTCTTGGCCCGCGATTGTGAATTCGCCACGATGCCCGGCGGGCCAAGGTTTGAACCAGCGCGGCTCGTAATGAATGCCGTCACCCGCCAGAAAGCGCTTGGCGACGAAGCCCAGTATCTGGCCGTCAGCCACCAGGCAGGCCGTGTTAAAGAGCGCGTGTTGATAGGGGACGGGCAACCCCAGCGAAACAATCAGTCCCGTGGTGTGCGGCACGATCTCGGCCAGCACGTCAGCGGCCATCTGCTGCACGCCCGGTGACTGAAAGGCGTCTTCGCAGCCATAGCCCGAAATGCACAGTTCAGGCAGGCACAGAATGCTGACACGCTCCGCCTGCGCCGCCGCGATCACCGCCAGAATGCGGTCCCGATTGCCATTCCAATCGAGCGGCGTCTGATTGAGCACCGCCGCCGATACTTTGACGAGCTTCATGAAAGGCTCTTACAGCCAGCGAGCGCCAGGGGAAAGCCACAGTCGGCCGATCTTCGCCATACTCATTTATAACGCGCAGCCCTGATCGGTTCACTCGCCCAATACCTGGCGGAGGCGGTCCAACTCGTCGCTATTGGTCTGCGAGCGGCTGGCCAGATCGGCAAGGTCTGAACGCAGTTGGGCGACACTCGAGCGCAACTCGTCGACTTCACGACGAAGTGCAGCAAGCTCGGTATCGCCAGCCGACGATCGGTGTCCGACGGTCGCTGCCGCGACAGCGGCATGACCCTGCGCTACCTGGGACGATTCACTGCGCGGCGTGGGAGCTGCTATGCTCCGCGGTGACGCCCCCTCGGCATGCGCAGGCTCGCCGGGCGGTGGTCCCGAGTGATCGCCAATTTGGCGACGGACTTTGTCCATCTCTTCGGGCAAATAGAGCGCGTGGCTGACGATCTGGCCGCGCCCGTCGGGCGTCAGGCTTTGAACCAACCCCTTGGACCTTAGCGAATCCATGATCCCGCGCAGGGCCGACAGGTCGGGGATGGGATCCATGCGTGCCGCCCTGCCGCGGAGCTCGCCCTCGGTCTGCGCACCGCGTAGCAGCAACTCGGCCATCACTGCCAACTCGACCTTGTCCACGCCCAGCCATTCGTAAAGGTAATGCCGGTACTTGCCCACGCGGCCGCTCCCCTGCACGGCGGCGACCGCGCCGAGAGCCCGCAACCGGTCGAGCGACATTTCGACCTGATCAGACTCATATTGCGTGAGCGGATGACGGTTGTTCTTCTGATTGCAACCCGTCACCAACCCGTTAAGGGAAAGAGGGTAGGTGTCGGGAGTGGTTTTGGCCTTCTCAGCCAACACGCCCAAGACACGGCGATCGATGGCGGCAATCGGCTGCCAGCGCGGCGCCGTGGATGCGGAATCGGTGTTGGTGCTCGACATGTTGCTGGTCCTTGGCAGGCGGCCGGCGGCAGGATTCAAGCGTTGCGCCGGCGGGCACTCTTTATGCCATGCCTCGCGACGAGCGTCCAGAGATCGTCGGCCGTCTCGATTCCGCGCAGCAGACCCTTTCGGCAGGCGTGTCGGGCGAGTAAGTTCTGGACTGGATTTGTCTTGACGATGAGCCACTCTCCGTCACCCGCGTAGCGCCCTCAAAAGGAATCCATCATGAAAAAAACTGTTGCGGTCCTTTCCGTCCTGTCGGTGTTGGTCTGCTTGAGCTATGCGTGGGGTGCGGCCGTCGCGGCGAATTCCGCCGGCAAGAACTCTACGCTGTTGTCACACAGCGTATACTTCGCGCTGAAGGAGCCATCCGATGACGCGCGCCAGCAGCTAGTGGCCGCTTGCAAAGAGCACCTGTCGCAGCATCCGGGCCTTGTCTTTTTCTCGGCCGGCACGTTGTGCGACGAGATCAAGAGCGGCTTGAACGACCGCGAATTCGACGTTGTCGCCTTGATGGTCTTCAGTGACCACGCGGCCTTCCATGCATATGCCGACTCGGCCTCGCATAAAAAGTTCGTCGCAGAGAATCTCACCAAGTTCAAAGGCGTGCGGGTTTTCGACGCCGATGTCGAGCGCGTGGCCGTACCAGACGACGCCAAGGCTGCCAAGTAGTCGCCCTCGGCTGAAAAATGTGCGGCGACATCAACGGCGGGGCTTGTCCTTCGCGCCGGCGGACAATTCTGTTTGACCGTTCGCCACGGACGAAACGGACAGAAAGAGCTTGCCGCGCGAAAACTCCCGTTCGTTAATCGACACTTCCTCGGCGAGTTGCTCCCGCAGCGTGGGGACATAGTCCTCTTGCGACAGGATCAGCACGCGCGGATGAGCGCGCAGATAGGCCGTGATCTCATCGACTTGCTCGATGTTGAACAGGCGGATTTCGGTATCGCGGTTGTAGAACATCAGGCTGTCTTCGTACCGCCCATAACAAATGATCGGCGTCTTGCCATTGTTTCCCTCGCCGCGAAACTGCGCGACCTGCGCCGCCAGCGAACGCTTGGTAGCGATCGTCGGATAAATATCCACAAAGCCGACGACCATTAATGCCAACGGCACAGCCGCCGCAAACCACCAACGTGCCGGATTGTTGGCGAAGGATCTGCGCGAAACATACCAATACAGCACGATGGACCCTACCACTAAAAGGGAGCATTCGATCCATTGGTTGGATTCTCCCCCGTCGACGATGAAATCGGCTACTCCCAGGATCACGCCGCCGATCAACGCCAGGCGCGTGCCGTGAAAGGGGACCCAGCGACGCATGCGCGTCATGAACGTGTCATTGATTGGTGTCGCTATTGCCAAGTCCAGCATGGCTCCCAGCAAGAGACCCAATGGTGGCAGGGCAGGCAGGATATACGGCGGCAGCTTGCCCGTGGACAGTGAAAAGAACCCGATGATCCACACCGCAGACAGCAGCAAGTAACCCTGAGAGCGCGTGCGGCAGTTCAACAAGGCCGGCGTGCGACGAAACAGGTAGCCGGCCAAGATCGGCAGCAGCAGTGACGCCGGAAACATGCCGATCGCCAGCACCATGCCATAGAACCACCACGGTTCGACGTGAACCAGGTTGGTCGTATAGCGCATGACGTGATGTTCCCAGAAGAAATACCTGAGAAAACCAGGCTGGCGAATGGCAACCGCAATGAACCAGGGCAAGGCAATCGCGGCGATCCCGGCGCCGAACCACGCCCAATCTCGTAGACGCACCTTGGCCCCCTCGCGCGTCAACCAGCGCGAAGCAACAAGCGGAGGCAGGGTCAGCACCAGGGTGACAGGTCCTTTGGTCATCACGCCCAGTCCGCAGGCGAGCGAGGCAAATAGCCACCAGCCGGCGTGCAAACGCGGACCTCGGGTAGCCAAATACAGGCTCAGCATGGTGGCCGTCGTAAAGAGGGCCAGCAGCCCGTCCATGATCAGAAACCGGCTCGACAGTGCAAAGCCGAACGATAGCAGCAGCATCAAGGCGCCCAGCAAGGCACCCCGTTCCCCAACCAAACGTCGCCCCATCCAGAACGTTGCCAGTATCGTGCCCAGCCCGGCCAATGCCGTGACCATGCGGGCCGCGTAGTCATGGACACCCAGAATGTGATAACTGGTCAATGTCAGCCAATACAATAACGGCGGTTTGTCCAGGTAGTGCGTCCCTTCGCGGGTGGGGATCAGCCAGTCGCCCGAATCGAGCATTCCTGTGGCTATCAGTGCGTAACGGGCTTCGTCCGGTTCGATCAGTGGAAACGTCAACCGCGCGAACAGGAAGAACACCGCCACGACCATCAACAAGGCTACATGCCAGGGGCACACTGTCGAGTTCGCGTCGTTGGGCCCTGTGTCCGCGGTCGGAAACATGATCGTGTTCCACCACGAAGCGGCCAACTCTCCCAACAAGGCAAGCGCTTGCCGCGGCGCAATAGGCGGCGCGCCAGCGGCACGTTTCCGGTCCGCAACGTCGATTTCGACCACCGCCAAGCCCTGCCGGCGCGCTTTGGACAGCAACTCGGCGTTGATGAACAGCGTGTCTGATTGTGGGGCGAGTTGCTCGAGCACTTCCCGGCGAAATAATTTGAGCGCGCCATTGCAGTCGCGCACATTGGTCCCCAGCAGAAGATCCGCCAACATGCTGTAGGCCTTGGACGCCGTGCGGCGAAGCCAATTGTCTTGGCGATCGATGCGGTAACCGCAGATTACGTCGCAGCGGGGAGCCAGCTGGGCCAGCCAGTTGACGTCTTCGGGGGCCAATTGCGTATCGGCCGCAACGATCCCGACGTAACTTTTTGTGGCCGCACTCAGCCCTGTCCGCAGGGCTTCGCCATAGCCCAGCGGGCGTGACGCGTGCAGGATGCGAAGCGTCGCGGGCTTTGCAGCGGCCAGCCTGGCCAGCTCGGCGTCTTGTTGATGGCCATCGCCCACCAGCAGGATTTCGTAATCCGTTGTCAGCCGAGCCAGAGCTTCCTCGGTCGATTGCACGAGCGCAGCGACGCTCTGTTCGGCACGGGCCACTGGTAGTACCAGCGAGATGCTGATGCCCGGCGCGGTGCCGCTAGTCGGCCCTCCGGCTGTCACTGAATCCGTGGCTTGTGTCCGCTTCAATCCCGACGCCTCCATGCGTTCCTCGGTTGAATGGCTTATTAGACAATGAATGGCGTGGTCGTGTTCCGCGCGACCAGCCTGATGCCGCATGTCAAATTCGCCGGTGGCACGAGAGATTAATAACCCATTGCACTCCCCTGCGAAGGGGAGAGCCAAAGGCAAGCACAAGGAAAAATGGCCGCGGTCCTTTTGTTCCGCCGAGCGAAATGGCTGCTAGCATCTGGCACGATGACTCAGCCGCGAATATCAATAAGTCGAGACCGCAAATGACAACATTGTCATACCACGCATCGGCGCATCGCGCGGCGCGAGTGGCGGTGTATAGGTGAGGTTCGCCGTTAGTGTCAATAGATGCGCGACGCGCGGCCCCTGCCCGGGTTTGTCCACATTTCGCACTTGGCGACCACGCCGGTTGGCCGCTGCCGACTTAGGATTTTTCGACGAGCCATGCTGCCCTTGACCATATGTTGGCTTGTCGCGAGACTCCCGCGATGCGATTGCTGCCACGCTACGTATTGATCGAATTCGTCAAGGTCTTCCTGGTGACCGTCACCACATTGACAACGATCATGATGCTAGCAGGCGTGGCCAAGGAGGCCGTCGACCAGGGCCTAGGGCTGATCCATGTCCTGCAAATGCTGCCATTTATTCTTCCCAATGCGCTATTGTTTGCGCTGCCGGGCAGCATGCTGTTTGCCACTTCGATCGTTTACGGTCGCATGTCGGGATCGAACGAGATCGTGGCGATTAAATCTCTCGGCATCAACCCCATGACGGTCCTGTGGCCTGCCCTGGTGTTCGCCTTTTTGATGAGCCTGGTCTGCGTGTGGCTGAATGACGTGGCCGTTTCCTGGGGCTTTAACAACGTGCAGCGGGTCGCCATCGAAGCCATCGATGACATCGCTTACGGCATGTTAGAGCGGCAGAAGTCGTTTAACTCGAATCGATTTTCCATCAACGTGCAACGGGTCAACGGGCGGCAGCTGGTTAAGCCCGTGGTCACGTTCGCCGCCACGGGCGAGAATCCTCCGCTGACGATCACGGCCCAGGAAGCGGAACTGCACAAGGATACGCAGCGCAACATCCTGGCCATCGTCTTTCGGCAAGGCATCCTGCACGCGGCCAAGCAGAACAGTTACCACTTCGACACCGAGGAACGCGAGATCCCACTGCACGATGCCAGCGGCAAGCAGGAAACCAAGCACCACCCGGCTCACGTCGCCATGAAAGACGTTCCTGCCGAGATTCGTTGGCAGCAAGGGATCATCAATCAGACCCGGCAGGACATGTCGGCACGCGCGGCCTATCTGTTGGCCACCGGCGACTTCGCGGCGCTCGCGAATCCGCACTGGGAGGAAGAGCGGAAGAACCTGGAGTTCCTCGAAGGACAGTTGTCCCGGTTCTATACCGAGCCGCCGCGACGTTGGGCCAACGGCTTCAGCTGCCTGTTCTTCGTACTTATCGGTGCACCGATGGCGATTCGCCTGCGCAACTCGGACATCTTCACCAGCTTCTTCGCCTGCTTCCTGCCGATCCTGGTGGTGTACTATCCGTTGCTGATCTACGGCGTAGACGCGGCCAAGGACGGCGTATTGCCCCCGTCGAGCGTATGGCTAGGCAACGTCATTCTGGCGTTGTGGGGCATCTGGCTGATGCGCAGGGTCGTCCGGTTCTAGCAGAACGTACCGGAAAGATTAGCAATTAGCTCAGGCGACGCGCCGCACGCTCGCGCCGCGAGGCATTCGGGGCGGCCAGGTGAATCCAGCGGGCGACCAACTGCTCTAGCGCGCCGTCCATCCAGTCACCGAATACGACGAGCGCTTGTTCCTCCGCGGCCGTCAGTTGAGCGACTTCGGCCTCGACCGCGGTCGAGAGATATCCGTGATTGAAATCGGTCTTCGGCTTACGCATGGCCCGTCCCTCCCCCCGAATGCGGCTGATCTTGGCGACCCGTGGCCCATATTTCCGTGTGCCCTGGCCCGGTGAGGAATGGTCGAAATATCCGACCGTCTCTCCTCCCCTACTACGAAAGACAAGCGCAATCCGTTCTGGTTCGCTACAGGTCGAAGCGGAAAAATCGGCCAGAAGCGGCGCTGGGGTAAAAAAAGCCGAGAGCCCAAACCGTCTTGCTGTTCGGGGAAGCAAAGCCGGCCGGGCTCTCGTCTCGACACTTTCACAAAAACCAGGGGGCGATCGGCCTTGCGGCAAAAAGGGAGGGGCGTTTGCCGCACTCCCTCAAGCCAACCGCGGCGGTCATTTCACGGTTATTCCGCCTTGCCGGCGCCTCCCCGAAAACGCTCCAACCCGGTTGCCAATTCGTTTTGATCGATTGTTCCATCACCGTTGGCATCGAGGCGACTGAATCCCCGCCGAAAGCGTTCCGGCAGCTCGTCTTCGCTCAACTTGCCATCTCGGTTCTTATCGCCAGCCAATAGCCGTTGCCACAACTTGCCGGCATTCGGGCCAGCGGCGGCCGCCACGGGCAGCTGCGGTTGCGCCCGCTGCAGCTCGGCGAGGGTGATCGAGCCATCGCCATCTTTGTCGAGCGCGGCCAGCGAATCCGCGGCCTTGCTGATCTCTTCGGCAGAAAGCTTTCCATCCCCGTCCTTATCGAGTGTTTGAAAGACGACCGCGGCACCCTGATCATTGCTCCCGGCGCCCAACGCTTTGCCTGCCGCGCCTAGAGCCTTGCCTTTTGGCGCCATTGCCAGCGCATTGCCTTTGGCGACAGCTGCGGCGGCCGATCCTTCGACCGTGTCCGTCGCGGCAGAGAGTTTTGCCAAGCGCGCACCTACCAGGTCGCGGACCTTGTCGAATTCGCCGCGCGAGAGCGCTCCGTCGCTATCGGAATCCGCTCGCTCCAGCAATCGTGAAAAGCCCTCGCGACGCTCATCGGGAACTTCGGCCGCGGTAATCTTGCCGTCACCGTTGGCGTCCCAGCGGTTGAATAGCGCGCCCACTTCAAAGCCGTCAGTACGTCCCTCCGGTCCGCGGGAGCCATCGACTGGCTGGATGGCCAATTTGGCGAGTTGCGAACCCTTCAGCCCGGCAGAGAACTCGTCTGCGTTGAGCTTGCCGTCCTTGTCGGCATCGGCGCTGCGCACGAGCCGCTGGAGAAGTCGCTGTTTCTCTTGGGGAATCTCGTCCAGGGTGATAAACCCATCCGAGTTCGCATCAAGTCGCTGGAAGAGTGTGGCGCTCTTTTGTTCGCTAGGTTTCTCGCCCGCCGGCGGTGCATCGGCCGAGGCCCATGCTGGCGCGGCTAGCACGGCTGCCAGCAAGGCGATACCGCGGAGCCGAGAAGGGCTTAGGAAATAGCTAATCGCGTACATGGCGTCCCAGCACAAGCTTTCGAAGAGCACCAGGGAGGTTATAAATCCCCCAGTTAGCATGAAACCATCGCCATGCCTGAAAGTTTCGCAGGCTGCGGCAAAGCCCCAAGGCCCCCGGCTATTCGGGTGACCGTAAGGCTAACAATGGTAGAACTTTGGGCGATCTTGTTTCGGACCGGCTCATCTCCTAGAATTCGCCTGATTATTTCCGTCCCGTCGATCGAACACTCGTGACACAACCGTCGTAACAGTTAACAGAGGAACACTCCGGTAGTGCAAGTTATTGCGCTGCCGAATTCTAGCGGCGTTGCAAGGAAGCATCGTTCTGGCCGCAATCGCGGGTCCGGCGTGATGCGCGAAATCAACAGCCGCTCTGAGATCGGCAAAGTCAGCACACGTGCCACCGCACGCTCGCTGTGACAAAACAGGTTCATGGAGGAATGGTTCAACTGACCGCCGCACGTTGGCCGATGAGACGGGTGCAGAGAGTTTCCGTGCCCGCGAGGTCATGCCAACGTGACAGGGAATGCGGCGCCGGCAGTAGTTTGAAATCGAACGATCAACCTTTGGCGGAGAGTGTTAGCTCAAAGAGGTTCAGTCGGCCACGACAAATCTTTCAGAGGTCCTTTCGGACCGGCCGCAGGAACAGGTGAGCTAAGCCGCGAGAGTGCTTATCGTTCAAGTCAAGCTGGCGACTTATTCCGGCTCAATACACGAATGGCTGTGCGTTTGCTGCCCAAGTGGCCTATCGCGCGCTGTAAGGCGCCAGGCTCATTGTGCGGTGGGCGTACCCCTTGATGGGAGAAGAGATATGCAAATCTACGGCGCTACTCACGTTCACGGTCCGCAGTCCATCAATGCCCCGCACGCGGCTCGACTCGATTCCGCCCATCAGACCATGCGGTCTGGCGGCGCGACGGACGTAGTCGACATCTCCGAGGCCGGGCGACTGCTGGAAATGTCTGCTCAGCTGCCCGATATCCGTGCGGACCGCGTTCAACAGCTCCGCGCGCAAATCGCCGAGGGCAATTACGACACAGCCGAGAAGTTGGACATGGCTGTCGAGCGATTGCTGGACGAGATTGCCTAGTAGCCGAACTCCGGCTTTCACAATAAACGAAGATTGACCAGTGGCTGTCGGCCTGCGGCGCGTCGCAGGACGGCGGCCACCTTCGTTTGCTGAGAAGGGCAACTTGCGAATGCACCTTCGATTTCAAGGCCGGGCAAGGCGAAGTTTTTTGCGTCGCCTACGCCGGGAACCGCGGTGACCGCACGTCGGGCGTGCGGGGGCCCGGTTGTTTCGCCCGGCCCGTAGTCTAGAATTGGGTTACCCCGATTACCGCTGGGCTGCTGGGGGCCTGGCGGGCGTGCCAGTTGGCCTGCGGGGCGAGACTAAGTGCCCATGAGTTGCCGACGGAAGCCTTTTTCATGAGCCACGACTATTCCCTCGGATCCGTGGACGTCAGTTCGACGCCATTGGAGCGGTTCGAAGAGTTTCTGCAGAGCCGTGGCAAGCGGGTCACGCAGCAGCGGCGTATTATCGTCGAGCACGTGTTCAGCCATCACGAGCATTTCGACGCCGACAATTTGCTCGACGAGCTCCGCAAACATACTGGCGACCAGTCGGTCAGCCGGCCGACCGTCTACCGCACGCTCACCGAGTTGGTCGACGCTGGGCTGCTGCGGAAAATGGTCCTCAACGACCGCTCGGTCTACGAGCATGACTACGGCTATCCCCAGCACGATCATCTGCACTGCGAAAAGTGCGACAAGCTGATCGAGTTTTCCAGCGACGAAGTGAAGGAAATTCGCGAGGCCGTAGCGCGCAAGCACCAGTTTCGGGCCTTGGGTCACCGGCTGATTATCACTGGCCTGTGCGCCGAGTGCAGCCGCCCGAAACGACCAACCCGCCGGCTGGACTTGATCTAGTTCCGCGAGCGGTTCGGGTCGCGTCAGTCTCCGTACGCAGTGCGGATGGCATTGGTGCCAAAGTCATTGGTGTCGACTATATTGGCGCCGACCCTGTCCCTGCCCGGTCACACTTCGACGGTTCCTCGTGTGCGAATCGCGCTGGCATAGCGCGTGCGGATCGGCGCGACGACGGATTCCACAAACTCGTCGACCTGTTCGGGCGCCCGGCCGATGAATCGCGCCGGATCGAGGGCCGCTTCGAGATTCACCCCGGCGAACGCGGTATCCTTGCCTAGGCGTTCCAACAGGTCGTTGGGCCGGCCTTGTTGCTTCACCACCGCGGCCGCGGCCTGGCTGTGACGGCGAATCCGCTCGTGCAGGTCCTGGCGGTCTCCGCCGGCGCTGGTGGCCGCCATCAGGATGTTCTCGGTGGCCATGAAGGGGAGCTCTTCGGCCAGGTGCTTGGCGATCACCTGCGGATAGACTTCGAAGCCGGCGGAAACGTTTTCGTACAGGATCAAGATCGCATCCGTGGCCAACAACGCCTGCGGCAACGTCAGACGGCGATTGGCGCTGTCGTCCAGCGTCCGTTCCAGCCATTGCGTGGCAGCGGTTTCGGCGGCGCTTCCCTCCAGGCCGATCACGAACCTCGCCAGGCCGCAGATCCGTTCCGACCGCATGGGATTGCGCTTGTAGGCCATCGCCGACGAACCGATTTGATCCTGCTCGAACGGCTCTTCCAACTCTTTACGGCTTTGCAACAGGCGCCAATCGGTGGCCGCCTTCTGGGCGCTCTGTGCGATGCCCGACAGTGTGGCCAGCACGTGGGCGTCGACTTTGCGCGAATAGGTCTGCCCCGTGACAGGGTACGATGCGGCAAAGCCCATCTTCGCAGCCACGCGTCGTTCCAGTTCCTTGACCTTGTCATGGTTGCCGGCAAATAACTCCAGGAAACTGGCCTGGGTGCCGGTGGTTCCTTTTACGCCGCGCGCCTGCAACGTCGACAGACGATGCTCGACTTCGTGCAGATCAAGCACCAGGTCGTAGGCCCACAGGCAGGCGCGCTTGCCCATTGTGGTGGGCTGCGCCGGCTGAAAGTGTGTGAACCCCAGACACGCAAGGCTGCGATTCCGCACGGCGAACGTGGCCAGTCGATCGATGGCCGCCACGAGCCGCGATCGCAACAGCTCCAGCGATTCGCGCAGCAGGATCAGGTCGGTGTTGTCGGTCACATAGCAGCTTGTCGCGCCCAGATGGATGATTCCCCGCGCCTCGGGACAATCGTCGCCGTAGGCGTGTACGTGAGCCATTACGTCGTGGCGCAGCTTCCGTTCGTAACGGGCTGCGGCGTCGAAATCGATCGTGTCGATCTTTGCCCGCAGGGCCGCGATTTGCGCCGCAGTGATCGGCAGTCCCAACTCGGATTCGGCTTCGGCCAGGGCAACCCACAATTGACGCCAGGTGCGAAATTTCCGCTGCGGACTCCACAGCCGGGACATTTCTGCCGAGGCATAGCGAGCCACAAGAGGATTGTCGTACTGGTCGTGGGACATGTCAGATTTTCCAGCATAGAGGCTGTCGTAAACGCCCATTTTATCCCGCTAGCCGTAAGAATGTCAGGGGACCAGCAGAGGCCGATATGATGGTCCGCAGTATCCACCAGCGCGAATGCTGAAATTACATATTGGTGGCATCGTCGGCGGCGGTGGGGCCGATCAGGGCATCCAACGTGGCGGCCAGCACCTCGTCGTGCTCGTGCGTTTCCGAGTACACGCGGCAGATGCGATAGCTGAAGGGGATCTGCCGAAATAGCTCGCTGTCCGAGAGTGGCCGAATGGCGTCACGCGCTGGATCGAACAAAAAGTTTTGCCCCGCGGCTGGTCCACGCGTGCCCGGCCGGTTGACGTGCCGCGCCAAATCAACGCGCAGCGGGATGTCCCGCAAGGTTGCGGGAAGCGCATCGCGCAACGCACGCTCGAAGAAATCGGGCCGGCTGAAGATGCTCCCCTGTTCGCCGGCCGCGGGATCGAAGAATACCGTCCGCTCGGCGGCCATTCGCCAGCGTAGCCGCCGATTGAGTAAATCGCGCCAGCGTTCCCCCAACTGTCGCTGCTTTTCGTCGGTGCTGTCCGGCCAGCGGGTCACGTCGACCAGCAGCGACCATTCCGTAAGTTTTTGATATTCGGCGAGCCGCTCGGCGGGATCGCCAGGAAACAGGTAATCTCCGCCATCAGCAAACAGATCGGACAACGTCAGGTCTATGCCACGTACCGTGCGGTGAAAATAGAGCGATCGAAACAATTCGGCCCGCGCCGCCACAAAACGTACTAGCGCCGGCACGCCGCGGGCGTGAATCGTCAGCCCTGCCTCGCTGAAAAATGTGTAGTGCAATAGCCGATCGAGATCGAAAGCGCGCAGCGAATACCCAGACATGTAGGCATCGCGGAGCACAAAGTCCATGTTGTCGACGGTGTACAGGCCACAAAACAGACTTCGCAAGAATTGCAGCCAGCGCGGCGCCTGCGCGGCGGCATCCGTGGCCGCTGTGGGCCGAGTGATCAGGTAAGCCACCTGGACAGGGTCGAGTTGTTCGCCAACGGCCAGGCAGCTATGCGGATTGCGCCGCACGCCGCGGATCAGGTCTGCTAGCTCATTGCAAATTATCTGGCTGCCGATCGTCTCGTGCGTATGACCAAAGCGAGCCAGGAAATGGGCGTCGAAAAAGTGCCCAAACGGACCGTGCCCGACGTCGTGCAGCAAGCCCGCTAGGCGCAATAGACTTTCGACGTATCCTCGGCTGGGAACATCGGGACAGGATTCGGCCAGGCTATCGTACAAAGTGGCTGCCGCGCGGCTGGCCACGTGCATCACCCCGATTACATGCTGGAACCGCGTATGCTCCGCCGCCGGAAAAACCCACCAGGCGGTTTGCAGCTGATGGATTTGACGCAAACGTTGCAGCCATGGATGGTCGATCAGCTGTCGCTCGCAAGTCTCGCTAGCAGCGCCTCCCGACGTAAAGGGTATGTAGCCGTGCAGCGGATCGTGAGTGAGACCTTCGTGGGGATAATCGCGCATGGCGCGAATTATGCTGCCATCCCCAGCATGCGTCCATCGGTCGTTACCGCGCCGGGCTGAATTCTGTATGGATTAGTCAAGGAGAACAGACTTTTATTCCGAGGAAGCTACCTAAGGTGTCGATCCGTGGCAGCTCATCGGAATAGCGTCGCCAATCGGCGATCGAATCGCGTGCGGCTCGGGGTGCGAGCTGAATGAGTTTCCCATGTCGCCCAGACTGCGCAAGCTTCGCTCTGGTAGCGAAATTACCCAGGCGGTAAAATCCGGGGCTTTGACGATATTGCCGGCGGTCGCAAGGCCGCAACGGAACACTGAGGCGGAAACCAGCTAGGGAGGTGCCTGTGCTCATCAGGTCTGTTTTGTCGCTGTCGGCGGCTGTCTGTCTGGCAATCAGCCCAGTCGGTGTCGCTACGGCGGCGGTCCCGGCGGGCGATACGCTGTACCCAGACTCGGCCAAGGCCTTCTTCTCGGTTGCCCACGTACCTCAGCTCAAAGCACATTGGGAAACGACGCAACTGTTTCAGTTGATCGAAGATCCGGTCATGAAACCGTTCGCCGACGACTTGCGCCGACAGTTGGACGACAAGTGGCTGGCAAACCACGAGCGGATCGGCCTCTCGATCGATGACTTGCACAACATCGCTAGCGGCGAGTTCAGCGGCGCGATCGTCGGCACGTCGACCGGTAAGACGGGCATCGTGGTGCTGGTAGACGTCACGGGTAACGAGGACAAGGCCCAGGAGACGCTGGAAAAAGCGGATCGCAATCTTGCCAAAGAGCGGGCCAAGAAAAGCCACAAGACCATCGCCGGCACGCAGCTTACGATCTACGATCTGCCGGCCAAGGAAGATCGTCAGGAGGCCCGCCGCGTGGTGTACTTCCTGCGCGACGGCCTGTTGGCTGGGGCCGACAGCATCGAGGCTCTGGCCGATGTGCTGGCCCGCGTCGAAGGCAAGCAAGCCAATAGCCTGGTCACGCTGGCGGCCTATCAATCGGTTTCCAAGCGGCTCGCCGAAGCGGCCGGAGATTTGGCCCCCGACGTGCGCTGGTACATCGATCCATTGGGGGTGGCCGAAGTCCGTGCCCAAGGGAACGACAAGCGGCTCAAGAACCTGAAGATGCTCCGGAACCAAGGCTTCGCCGCGATCCAGGGGGTGGGTGGTTACATCAATCTAGGGTTGGGCGAGTACGAGATCCTGCACCGCACGGCCGTGTACGCTCCCAAGCCCTTCGAAAAAGCAATGGGCATGCTCTCCTTCCCGAATTCCAGCCCCACGGCTCCGCCCGCCTGGGTGCCACGTGACGTCGTGACGTTCACGAGCATGAATTGGGAGATCAAGACTGCCTTCGAGCGGTTCAGCACGCTCTTCGACGAACTATTCGGCGAAGGTTCGGAAGGAACCTTCAACGACACGATCGACAGCGTCCGCGACGATCCAAACGGCCCGGGCATCGACATCCGCAAGGACCTGATCGGGCACTTAGGAACGCGCGCGGTCGTAATTACGGACTACAAGCTGCCGATTACGCCCAGCAGCGAGCGATTTGCGTTTGCGGCCGAAACGACCAACGAGCCGGCCCTGGCCGCCGCGGTACAAAAGTCGCTGGAGACGGACAACAACGTCATCAAGCGTGTCTTCAAGGATTACATCATCTGGGAGATGAAGGCCGAGGACGACGCGGTCGCGGCCGTAGTCGTCGAGCGCCCGGACGAAGACATCACAGGGGACAAAGATGCTCTGGCCCTGAAGGACGCGACCGAGCCCAAGGCGGGTCAGGCCGGTGGCTTCCGCGCCAAAATGGCCGACGAAGACGACGAGCCGGTGCAATTGCCGAACGCGGCCGTCGCCGTGGCGCGCGGTCATTTGTTCATCTCGTCGCACGTCGACTTCCTGGAAAAGATTCTGGCCGGTGTTAGCGAAGAGGACCGGCTGGAGAACGAAGGGGACTTCCAGCGCGTCAATGACGAGTTGAAGAAGCTGGGCGCCAAACAGATTTGCATCCGCAACTTCACGCGTGCCGATGAACAACTGCGCATCACCTACGATCTGTTCAAGGCTGGCAAGTTGCCCGAGTCTGAGACCGTGCTCGCGCAAATCATTCGTTCGGCCCAGGAAGAGGAGTCCGACGGCACTTTCCGCAAACCGAAGTTCGACGGCAGCAAGCTGCCGGACTACCAAGTCGCGCGCCGCTACATCGGCATAGGTGGCACGTACATCAGCACCGAGGAGAACGGCTGGGTCGTGGTCGGATTCCTGTTCCGCAAAGAGAGCGCCGAGAAAAACCTGGCCTCGAGTCCAGATGCCTTGGAAAAGCTGAAATAGCGGATGGCACTCGCTGCGAGTCCTCACGGGTTGAACATATCGTTCAACGTGCGGAACGGCGGCGCTCCGTCGAGAGACGAAAACGTCCCAAGGTCGCGCATTTCGAACGCCGCGCGCAATAACGCTCCGTAGGCCGCCCGCGCCAGCGCGCTGCCGACACTGACGCGCTTGACTCCGATCAAGGAAAGCTCGTCCAGTGTGAGACGCATACCCGGCGATCCCACCAGCACGTTGACCGGTCGATCGACCGAGCTGACCACTGCGACAATGTCTTCGCGGCGGGCCAATCCAGGGGCATAGAGCACATCGGCGCCCGCCTCCTGGTAGGCTTGCAGTCGACGGATGGTATCCGCCAGGTCCGCACGCCCGTGCAGATAGTTCTCGGCGCGGGCCGTGAGTGTGAATCGAAACGGCAGCGCGCGAGCCGCCTCGACCGCGGCCTGCAGGCGTTCGGTGGCCAACCCCAGCTCGTAAATGGGATCATCGGATCGCCCGCTGGCATCTTCGATCGAGCCGCCGACCAGGCCCACCGCGGCGGCGCGGGTGATGGTGTCCGCCACGATGGCGGGTGCGTCACCGAAGCCGTTTTCCAAGTCCGCGCTGACCGGCAAGGGCGTAGCCGTCACGATACGGCCGGCATGTGCCAACACGCTTGCCAACCCCATCGAGCCGTCGCGCCGGCCTGCCGCGAACGCGAAGCCGGCGCTCGTAGTCGCCAACGCCTCGAAGCCGAGTTGCGCCAACAGGCGCGCCGAGCCGACATCCCAGGGGTTGGGTATAACGAAGGCGCGGTCGCGGCAGTGCAACGCGCAAAACAGATCTCCTTGGCGCGACTGGGTGGTCATCGGCATACCCCTCGATGAAGAAACCGCACTATGACGGCATGCAACGCGTGGCGCGGCACGTCGGAATTGCCTTGGGGGAACCCGTTGGCAATCCGTACCTGTTCATCCGTCAACTGTCCATTGGCATATTGTTTGGGACCTCTGTCAATGAGTAAAGTTGCTCATGGCTGCACTGGCCTCTATCCCCGTAGCGGCCCTCCCCCATGAGTTGCAGCCATAGCCGCCTGGCGTCCCTAACCGCACAGGCGGCTTTTTGTTGCGCTAAACTCGGCCGGCCCTGACGGATCGTCGTCTTGACGGACGAAGGGATCCCAGGCGTTGACACTGGGCACAAAAAAAGCCGCAGGCCCCAGAGGTGTCTGGGGCCTGCGGCAGAGATCTCGCACTCGTTTCCGCGAGCGAACGGGTTAGAACGTCGGCTGTCCGGCTTTGGCCTGGGCGGGCAACTCGGCGTTCCCCTTCTTGGCCGTCGGCTTGTCGTCCTTTTCCTTGGCTTTGAACTGCTCGAACAGCCGCTTCGCCATCTCGTCCTGCGGCGCGAGCGTCTGGGCCTTCTCTAGTTGTCTCATACCGTCTTGCGGGTACCCAAGGAACCCGTAATGGTAGCCGACCAGGAACCGCAAGGCGGGTGAGTCTGGACTCTCCTTGACCGCCTTCTCGAGCGCCCGCAGCTGGTTCGTGTACTCGCCCACCTTGGGGTACAGCTCGGTGTAGTTTTTCACGACCACACCCCACTGATCCTCAGGCAGCATCTGCATGCCTTGTTGCACGGCGCCGGCCGCTTCGTCGAATTTGCCGGTGGCAAACAGAGCCTGGGCCAGCATCATCACGAGCGTGCCGTTCGAAGGATCGTCGAGGATCGCATGGCGCCAATCGCGCACTGCGGATTCGAAGTTGGAGGATTTGAAGTCGGTTTCGCCGGCAGCTGCGAACTCGCCAATCTGTGCATCGGTAGGTTGTTGCGCAACCTGGCTCGCGTCGGCCAACTCGTCGGTCCCGTACGTACCGTACGCGTTGTAGGCATAGTAGGGATACCCATTGCCGTAGCCACCGTATCCGTAACCCCCGCCATATCCGCCGTAGCCGCCGTACAGTCCCCACATGCCTAGGAACGGATAGCCGAAGAACGGATAGCCGTAGCCATACCAGTAGGGCCAGGCGTTGCGGTTCCAATTGTTGTAGCCGTAGCCGAAACCCCACCACGGCCAGAAACCACCGAAAAAGAACGGCGAAAAGAAGCCGTTGCGATTGAAATTGTTCCCGTGGTGATTCCAATTTCCGTTGTGGTTCCAGTTGCCGTTATGGTGCATGCCGTTGTTGTGCATGCCATTGGCCAGGTTGCCGTTATGGGCAGCGTTACCAGTCAGTTGGGAGTTAGCGCCGCGGAAGCCCGCAGTGTGCGTCCCATGGTTGGCAAGGAACTGAGAATGATTGTGCGTACCGGTCGCCGAGTTGCCGTGGCTCAAGCCGGTCAGGTGACTCGCTTGTCCCAGCGTGCCGGCCGTATGGCCTTGTCCCGCGTGATGGCCCGCGCCATTGCTCATGATCGATTGGTTGATGTGCGACATCGAGTGGGCACTGGTCGCACTGTGGGAGCCGACGCCGCCGATGTTGCTACCACCGATGTGGCCGATCGAGCCCGGGCTGTGCGTGCCTGGCGACGAATAGCCGTGGCCCACCCCGCCCATGCCACCGCCGTAGAAGCCGCCGGAGTGACCCATGCCACCGCCGTAGCCACCGAAGCCCCCTCCGTAGCCGCCAAAGCCACCGTGACCACCACCGAATCCGCCGTGGCCACCGCCGAATCCGCCACCGCCGTGCCCACCACCGCCTCCACCATGTCCGCCGCCACCGCCTCCGCCACCGCCACCATGAGCGAATGCAAACTGCCCTATACCCAGGGATCCGGCGGCCAATAGCGCGGCCGCCCATCGCATGTGTCGAGATCGCATCGAAAGACCCTCCCTCTCCAGGGGTTAGTGCGCACCGCTCCTGTCCCTTAATTTGTACGCGTAAATTAGGCAAATGGCGAGAAAATTACGAATTTGTCACCACAGCCCGGGAGCTTTTCGGGAACCGTGCGTGGCACCCCGCAGCAGGGAACGAAGAACCCCTAGATGCGTGTCGCCCAGAGATTTCCTCAAGCATCGCCCCGACTCGTCCGCGGGCGGACAAGGCGTCTTGGGAACTAGCAAGATCTGGCGGTATTGGATCGCCGCGGCGACCCTTCGCGGCGCTGCTAATTCTTGCCGCCGCGTTGAGATCCGTCCCGGACGGGTGGACCGCCGGCATCAGCCACATTCACCCGGCCGCCCGGCGTTTGAATCTTGGCCCAGAACGGGTGCAGTCGGGCTACGCGCGTCCGCACATCTTCCAGCAGCACGCTCAGGCTGGGTTCGATGTCGGGCGCGGTTTTGATCGCGCGCGCATTCACGCTGAGCGTGATTTTGCGTTTGAAATCGACGACCTCCGGCGACAGCCAGATCGTCACGCGGTCGGCCGGCGTCTTGACGTGAATTCCATTGTTGGCGTTCACGCTGGCGGTTGTTTCGGCCGCGCGGCTCCCTGAGGGGAGGGGCCAATCTAGCGGATCGACGAGCATCTTCGGCGGCAGATCGGCGATCTCGACCCACCAGAAGAAGTTATCCCACGAGCGCATCGTATAACCTGAGAATGCCTTGCGGGCAAAGTCGCGTTTCAGTCGTCCCATCCAATCGAAGATGCGCAGAATCTCGTCGGAAAAGTGCTCGTGCCCGCGCCCCTGAAACTCGACCAGCGTAAAGTTCATGCCGCTCGTCGTCAGGCATTTGTCAAAGAACTCGGCGTTGCGTGCGATGCGGTCGCCGTCCATTTCTCCTTCGATCACGTACAACGGAACGATTCGCCCCTCGTTCCAATAATGCTTCACATAACGATCGGCCGAAGCCACGATCGGAATGATGCCGGCCCACATGTCGGGGTGCGCCAGTCCAATGTCCCAGGCCGCGTCGCCCCCCATCGAATGACCAGAGAGAAACACTCGATCCGTGTCGATGGCGAAATGCCGGCAGGCATCGCGTAGCGCGTGCAGCACGGCCATGTGCTCGTCGAGGGAATAGGTGTAGGCCGTTTGTTGCTCTTTGGCCCACACCGGCGCGATGACAATGTATCCGTAGCGTCCGGCCTGGCCCGCTCGACCGCCGCCGGGCGCGGGAGAGCCGGCCCACCAATCGACTTGTTGCTTGGCGGTTGAGCCGCTGCCATTGAGCGTGACAACCGTGGGATACAAACGGTGCGGGTCGTACTCCGGCGGCAGCTGCACGTAATAAGTGACCGGCTGACGATCTTCGACGCCATCGATCGAGATCTCGTAGAAGCCGGGAGCTTCGGTGTCGGCCTCGGGCGTTTCGCGCGTCGGCAGCATGTTGGCCACCAGATGAGTCACGTAGTCGACGGTCGAACCTTCCTCGGCGTCGAGGCTGCGCAGGATTTCGTCGCGCTTGGGCTTGATCGATTCTTCCAGGTAGTTGCGCACCTTTTCGCGGGTGCTGAACAACGAGGCCGCGACAGGCAATTTACGCAATGCCTGATTGCTGCCCATCAGCCAGCCGCTAATGGCCAGGGCCAGTTTCTCGTCCGACGGCGTGGCCTCGTCGTCGATCGATTGCTCGAACGCGGTCATGCGGTCGATCGTATTGAGATTCAACTCGGCCACGATTTCGTCGCGAGCCTGGCGAAGCTTTTCACGCAGTTTGGTGTCTTGGACCGCGGCCAGGTACTCGTCGATCTTGGCCATGATCTGCTTGCCGCGCGCGAACTCGGCCTGGTATCCCTCCAGGGTTTGTTTGACCTTTTGCAGGATTTCGCCAGCTACTCCTTCGTGCGGGAAGTTCGTCAGCCAGTGCATCGCGAACTGATGTTGTCCGGACGCGCGGCGCAGCTGGATCTCATTGAACATCCGCTGTGCCGAACGCTGCGCTAGTTCGCGCTCGGTGCGGGCAAACTGGTCGGCGTGTTCGGGGAAATCCTTGATGATCTGGGTCAGCTCCTGCTGCGCTTCTTGGTAGCGCTCCATCTGCAGATAGAGCCGCACAATCTTCAGCCGCTGATCGATGTTCTTGGGATTGATCTGCCGCTGGAGAATCTTGGCGAGCAATTCGGGCGGCAGCGTGGTCGTTGCCAGACGTTGATCCCAGACGTACGCCGTCGAGTCCGGCAAGTGCAGCCCTTGGACCCGGGTCCAGTTGGGCGTGATCTCGGTGATGCCTTGAAAGATCGTGACATTGCGTTTTTCGGTGGACATCTCGATCGTGCGCCGGCCCCACTCGTCAAAGGGGGATATGCGACGCATCGGCCCCACCGCCGTAATGCGCGAGCCGGCTTCGGCAACCGATTGATTTTTCAAGATGAAACGCTCCGGCGGTTCGGAAGTATTACCTTCCAAGAGGCCGTCGAGCGTCAGCATGTATTTGCAGAAATAAGTGCGCCGCAGCCCGTCGTCACACAACAGAATCAGCTTGGGCGCGGGCGCCCCGTCGTTCTTGGGCTTTTGCGGCTTGTTCGAGATCGTGAGCAGCTGCGCGATGTTGCCCTCGATGATGCGCCCGTCCTTGAGGGCCAGCCGGGCCGCCTGACTCGGCGCGACGAGAGAGGTCACCAGTCCCAGGGCGACGGCGGCCAGCTGCAGTCCGTGCCGCGACCTCATGGCTCGAATCATACGGTGGCTTTTCTGTTGCATTCGCCGACTGACCACAACGCGACAGGCGGCGTGACGTCGATATTCAGAAAGGGGATACTGCCCGCGTGGAACCTGCTGAACAGCGCTCGCGAACTGTCCCGCCGCGTTGCCACGCCGCGCTACCGGCATCTCCATTTTCCTCGGTTCGTGTCACTAGTCAACGAAGGGCGTGCAGGAACGCGCCTTGGGCCACGTTGACAGCAGGGGGTGCCCCTCGCAGAATGACCCCGTTCAGGCGGCTGATGTCCGATCAGAAGCCGCGCCGAAAACGCGCAAGAACCGGCCCAAATCCGCCGACTTTCCAGCGGCCAAGCCGGCCTAGTAGGGGAGCTTTCAAGTGCGACCAGGACTGCGGCAAATCCTTTTGTGGTTGCTGGCCAGCGCACTATTCCTGCCGATCGTGATCGTGCTGATTCTGACGGTTGGCCGGCTGTTGGGCGCCCTCGAGGATCCCGTCGGCGCGGCCGCATTCGATCGCATCGCCTTGGGATTGGGCGTGGTGTGGGTCCTGGCCATCATCGGCATGCCCCTGGTTTTGGCGGTGCAAACGCTCAGTGATGAGCCGGCGGCCGACGAAGAGCACGAGTGACGCGATCGCCAGCATGGGGCCAGGGCGAGGATCAAGTATCGCGCACCGTGGGCCGTCGATGGCGTGGCCGAGCGGCAGAATGACGGGCGCTCTGGGCAGCGGCCTGCGATATCTCTATTTGGCCTGGATGCGATACAGCGCCAGGTCGGTCCGTAAGAACAGGGCGTGGTCCGAAGTCGCCAGAGATGCCAGTGTGCGCCCTTCGACCTGGTTTTCCGACAGTTTTTTCACCTCAGTGCCGGCCTCCATGACCGTGGTCAGGCCTTCTTCGTTGGTGAAATAGATGCGTCCCTCGGCCGCCAGGGGCGAGGCCGAAAAGCCGCCCCCCAGTCGCGATTGCCAGTGTTGGTCGCCAGAGACGGCGTCCAGGCAAGTGGCCACTCCCACGTCACTGACGATGTACAACTCGTCGCCGATCAACAGCGGCGACGGATTGTGCGGCGCCCCGCGACGTAACGACCATGCCGCCCCGGTTTCTGTAATATCGCCATGTCCAGGGCGAATGGCGTACAGCACGGGCGAATCATAGCTGGAGCTGACGAAGACCAGCCCGTGACCAAATACCGGCCGCGGCACGACCGAGTACCCGTCGTAGCGGAAACGCCAGAGTTCCTCACCGGTTGTCGGAGCGTATCCGACAACCTGGTCGCCCCCGGGGCTGACAATCTGATCCACGCCATCGACTCGTATGGCCAGCGGCGTGCAATAGGCCATGCGCCCGCTGCGATCCGTGCGCCAGCGGATCTCGCCCGTCTTCTTGTCCAGGGCGACGACGAACTGCTTGTCGGTGCCGTCGCAGCTGACGATCAGCAAGTCATGCCAAATGACTGGCGAACCAGCCGGGCCGTGCCGGTGGTCGTAGACCATCTCCTGGTTGCGCCACAGGACCTCGCCGCGCGTCGTTAGGCAGGCCGTTCCGTGGCTGCCAAAGTGTACGTAAACACGATCATCTTCGATGATCGGCGTCGGCGACGCATGGCTGTTCTTGGTGTGAATGGGCCCGAGGTCGTCTTTTTTGAAGACTTCGACGTCGTAGACCACCTGGCCTGACTTTGCATCGAGACAGAGCGCTCGCAACGAAGCTGGATCGAGGATCGCGGTAGTGATCCAGATTTGTTCATTGCGAATAACCGGGGACGACCAGCCCAATCCTAAAATGGGCGTCTTCCAGACGATGTTTTCGGTTTCGCTCCAGCTGATTGGTAGAGCCGTCTCGGCAGAATGCCCCTGCCCATCGGGGCCGCGGAACTGGGGCCAGTCGGCAGCACGGGCTGGCAAGCATCCTGCCACGACGACCATGACAAGCGTCAGTACGCGACAGTTGATCGGCAACCGACAAAGGATCGCGTAGCCTGGTGATTTGAGCACGGTGGGACCTATGCCGGGGGGCAGGAGGGGCGAAGGCGGGCCGCAGCAAGCATACATTATGCTCGCCGATCGACCGCGACCCTGCAATACATAAGGCCCCGTGGGCGTCGACGAATCCCCCGCATCCCATGACGAAACAGTGGGGGCCAAATGCCGTTCGGCCCCCACCGCGTCCCTAACCGCTCGCTTTCGTAAGTCGTCAATTGCTGTTAGCCCTGTGACGCAGCACGGCGACGCGATCGCAGCAACATTCCCAAGGGAAATACGCCTGCCACCGCCAAGAGAAGTGCCGACGGCTCAGGCACAATGCTGACCTTGTCGAGATCGAACGTTACCTGTGTCCCAGCGCTCAAGGGACCACGCTCGGCCAGAATCTGCAAACTGGCCAGGCTGCCAAAAACGCTGTCGAATGGGGTCGGGCCCTCGGGCTGCAAGTCGGGACTGGTGGGCGAGATGTTGAACGTCACTTCCGTCCAGACATTGGGCTGAATGGTGGTCTCGGTTAGGGCGCTAAACGCCGGGAAATTGGCCGACGTCGTAAACCGCGTTCCGACGGTCAAAGCGGCCGATGAGTTTTGGCGAATCCAGAAGCTGTACTCGTTCACTCCTGCGGCGACCCAGTCTCCGACGAAGGCGTCGTTACTGGAATTGAAATTGCTTTGCCCACGGAAGATCACCACAGCGGTGGTCGAGGATGGCTCTGTAAACAGGGTGGAAGCGTATCCATCGCTGGCACCGTTTGGTCCGCCACTGCTTACGTAATTCAGGGCCGTGCTGGCACCGGACATCCATTGAGAGGTGTTGCTCGAGAAGTCCTCGGTGAAGGGGACCGTCACTGGCGCCGCGTAGGCCGAAGTGACGACGGACAGGCAACTACCACTTAGAACGAAGAAAAAAGTTGTCAGTCGAAGCATTGTGTGGAATCCTTTAAAGCAGATGGAAAATCGATTGCGCATGCCATGCACAGGGAATTCACCACGAGACGGCCAGCACCTTCGGCGGTCAAAACGTGGTAAGAACGAGCGCGCACCCGCTTAGCGACGCGCTGACAGAGAAACCAAGCGAACCAAGATGAACGGGGTTGG
Source organism: Pirellulales bacterium (assembly GCA_036490175.1). Lineage (NCBI taxonomy): Bacteria > Pseudomonadati > Planctomycetota > Planctomycetia > Pirellulales > Pirellulales bacterium. Next base: position 79,678 of record DASXEJ010000227.1, read on the forward strand.
CGGGCTAGCAGAGATGGTCCGACCGATAGAATGGCGGACCACTAGCGTGGCGGGCTGAGATCGAAAGAGCGGTCTGTTTTAGCGGACTCCTTATTTTGTTGATATTGAGACTCAGTGTCGATATGCGAGATTGTAATGGCGGAATGTGCGCTGTCAACATCCTGCTGGCATAAATCTGCGCATTCTGCGTCGTCTTGGCAGCCGTCGTCCAGCCCAGCGTGTGACGCATTGTCGCATTGAGTGCCGACCAACTGGGGGCGGAGCAAGTAGCCCGGCCGATATGTGTCGGCGCGCGGGAGTGGCCAGAATCGGCAGCGGCAGCATCCGGCCTTGGTATGAGACGACAGGTGCGACTAGCGGCTGCTTATCGAACCAGGTCGAGCGTCGGAACGGCACGGGCGATCGCCTTGGCGTAGGCATCGGTAACCTTTGTGCCGTGCAATCGCAGGGAGTGGAGCTTTGGCAGATCGCCGAGCAGCGTCACGCCGGCATCTGTGACAGGTGTATTATCTAGATTCAACACCTCGAGCTGCCGCAGTCGGGCGATAGCCGATAGGGCGGTGTCGTCGATGTCGGTTTCGGCCAGCCCCAGAAATCCCAAGTTCACGAGCGAGACGAGCTGATTCGCACCTTCATTGCTGACTTGGGTGCCATCCAGGATCAGCATTTCCAGCCGTACGAACGTCGCCAATTGGGCCATTCCGTCGTCGCCGAATTCAGTATGCGACAGGTCGAGCCATGTCAGCGCGCGGAGGTTGGCGAGTTCCTCTACGGCGGCGTCAGTAATTTCTGTGCCGTTCAAGAACAAGTGCTTTAACCGCGGCAACACGCGCAGATGGACGAGCCCCGCATCCGTGACGCCCGTATCTCCGAGCCACAGCTTTTCGATCTGCGGTGTCTTGCGCAAGTGGGCCAGGCCTTCGTCCGTGATATCTGTTGCGTTGAGCTGCAGCGTCCGCAAGCGGACCAGCGTTTTGAATTCAGCCAGCCCGGCATCTGTTATTTTGGTTCCGTTGAGCTGCAATTCATCCAAGTGGCGGTGGACCTTGAGTGCTGGGAGTCCGTCATCGCCGACGGCTGTTTCAGAGAGGTTCAACGTGCGCAATTGCAGGAGGGATTTGAGCGATTCGAGCCCAGCGTCACTGATCTTGGTGCCGGCCAGTGACAATCCTTCGAGCGAACGAAGCGTGCGCAAATAGCGCAGGCCTTTGTCAGTGATGCGTGTGTTCCCCAGCTTTAGGCCCTGCAACTGGGTGAGCAGTCCAACTTTTGCCATGCCGGCATCGGTGACCGTGGTCCCTTCCAGGTCGAGCCACAGCAGGCCGGGCAGATTCTGCAGTTGTTCGAGGCCGTCGTCGCCGCCGTTCCAGCGTGCCATTCGTAACTGCCGCCCATCAGGCGTTTGAACCCATTCCACTTCGGCACCGAGGGCCGTGAGCGCCGCTTCGGCATGACGAGGATCCGCCGGAAGGGCGACCTTTGGCGCCGCAGCATTGGGGGGCGACCCTTTGGCGGCAGGTGCTTTCGACGGGCTGGCCGCGGCCGGCGTGATCGGGGGCGTGGCCGAAGCACGTGCGACGCGTCGAGGATCGCTGGCCTTGAGCGTCCGCGGTTTGGGTTCGCTCGGCTGAGCCGCAGGCACTGGCTCGGAATCCGCCGAAGAATCGGTTTCATCGCCTGCCGGCGCATGCGTGGCGCCTAGCGCAGCCAAGATCAGCGGCAATATCAAGTAGAACCGACCTGGCACGGTGAAGACCCCAACGACGGAATCCGGAACAGCGCGGCGAGCAGACCAATGGCGCGGCGGAGTCTAGGGGAAACAGAATGCTAGCGTCAATGCGGCTGTGGCGAGAGGGCAGCGGCGAAGCTAATTAATGTGGGCAATCTTCCAGGTTCGCGGTCACAAACTCCGTGCACAAATGGCCCAGACGCCGTCTGATTGCGAGGTTATCTCGCCCCGCAGCGACGTTGAGCGCGCGATTCGCTATGTTGAGCAGGCCCAGGCGCGCGCAAAGAACGCACCGTAGCACTGGTCGCTTGTCGTACCAATCGACGGCGGCAATCGCCAGCAACTGCAGGCAGAGAATTACATGGCTAACTATCAAGATCTTCCGCTACCGGTCGCTACGGCCGAGTTTCGGCTCAAAACGGCTGTTTGCCTGGCCTTCACCGAAGGGCCTGCGGTCGATGCCGACGAGAACGTTTATTTCTCGGACATCATCAACAATTGCATTATGAAGCTGGCAGCCGATGGCACGCTGTCGGTCTTCCGCGAGCCCAGCCATCGGACCAACGGCCAGACTTTCGATCAGCAGGGACGGCTTTATCATTGCGAAGGAGCCGAATTTGGGCCCGCTGGCGGCCGGCGCGTGACTCGGACCAATCTGGCGACGGGCGAATACGTCGTCCTCACCGATCGATTCGCCGGCGTGCGCTATAACTCGCCCAATGATATTTGCATCGATGGACGGGGGCGGGCCTATTTCACGGATCCTTGCTATGGCGACCGCTCGGCCATGGAAATGCCCGAAGAAGCGGTCTACCGCATCGATCTCGATGGCGGCGTACACAGAATCATCGAGCAGCCGGCCATCGATCGCCCGAATGGTATCGCCGTTACACAGGACAGCCGGTTGTTATATGTCATTGATAGTTGCCCTACGGTTGGCGGCAATCGCAAGGTGTGGGCCTTCGATCTCGACGAGGCAGGCACGCCGCACCATCAACGGTTGGTGTACGACTTTGCACCAGGACGTGGCGGCGACGGCATGCGCCTCGATCAGCAAGGGAATCTATACGTGGCGGCCGGCGTTTTGGCGTCACGCGGAAACTACGAAACCGCCGATGTGCCGCCTGGCATCTACATCATTTCGCCCGTGGGCACGTTGCTCGGCCGCATCCCGATCTACGAGGACGTATTGACGAATTTGGCATTCGGCGGGCCAGATGGGCGCACGGTGTACATCACCGCCGGCAAAACCTTGATCAAGTCGCGCGTCGACGTGCCGGGCCAGGTGGCCTATCCGCGCTGGTCAAAAAGTTGAAGTCATCGTGTACCGCCGGCGAACATTCAAGCCACTGGCCCACGTAGAAGACAGTTCCCGCGACGGCGAACACGGATCACGCGTGCCGTCAACTTGGCGCGCGAAAAAAGTCATGCAACCCATGTCGGCCCGCGCCGTGCGGACGCGCAGCCGGCGTCCAACAGCGGGGCAAGCGGGATGTCTCTTGGCCGGCGAAAAAGAGTCTGAAAAAAGCTGCGAGAGGTGCTTTGACAGCCTCTGGACGAATCTGTATACTCGCCGTTTCCCACTAAGGGGGTGGGAGTGAAGAGGGGGTCACGCGAAGGGTTGCTGGCCACAGGCCGGCTCCAGGGGTTTTCCGGCGGCAAATGAGCCGTTGGCGTGCCAGGGAGCCAGCCTCTGTCCAACCGACAGCGAGGCGTGGGACCTACGGGTTTTGCGTCTCGGCGATCTTTGACAATTTGGTTGTGGTAAAAGTGGCATCTGAAGAGTCAGCCCGCGTACCGAAAGGTGCTCAGGCTGGTTCTCACGGCACTTAGTAGACGGCAAGCAGAAGGGCTCGCTGTCGGATTGATCCGGTTTCGGATTCGTCCGGTGGCAAGTAATTCGGCTTAGCCGTGGATCGATATCGTTACGTGATCGTCGTCGTTCGTCTTAGCGCTTAAGCCGAACGGTAGCGGCGGTCACAGTAGCCCACTGATTCACTGCTTCTCCCTCTCGTTGTAATGAATCATTGCTGACGAAAGTCATCATTGGTTTGTTAGGAATGTCGAGGAGAGCATTGGGTCTATGTGGTCAAGCTACTAAGGGCACATGGGGGATGTCTTGGCGTCAGGAGGCTTTGAAGGGCGTGGAAGACTGCGAAAAGCTCGGGGAAACTGTCAAACGAGTGTTGATCCCGAGATTCCCGAACTGGCATACACTGAATTCATAGGTGTGTGCAGCCAACGCGGTGAACTGAAACATCTAAGTAACCGCAGGAAAAGAAAGAAAAATCGATTTCCTCAGTAGCGGCGAGCGAAGGGGAAATAGCCCAAACCGCGAAGGTTTTCCTTTGCGGGGTTGTAGGGCTTCTCACATGGGAGTTACAAAACTGTCTGTTAGCAGAACCATCTGGAAAGTTGGGCCATAGCGGGTGACAGCCCCGTATGCGACAACGGACAGTCTCCCGAGGAGTACCTGAGTAGGTCGGGTCACGTGGAACCCCGACTGAATCTACGGGGACCATCCCGTAAGGCTAAATACTACCTGACGACCGATAGTAAACTCAGTAAGGCGACTGAAAGATGGGAAGAACCCCTGCTAGGGGAGGATACTGAACCTGAAACCATGTGCCTACAAGCGGTCGGAGCACTATGCCCGTAAGGGAAATGTGTGACGGCGTGCCTTTTGCATAATGATCCGGCGAGTTACCGTCAGCGGCTCGGTTAAGATCTTAAGGATCGAAGCCAGAGGGAAACCGAGTCTGAATAGGGCGACAATTGGTCGCTGGTGGTAGACGCGAAACTGCACGATCTACCCATGAGCAGGTTGAACCGCGGGTTATACCGCGTGGAGGACCGAACCCACTTGGGTTGAA
>DASXEJ010000228.1 GCA_036490175.1 Pirellulales bacterium
CGTGACGAAGGAGATCCCACTTATAACCAGGCGCGCATCGCGATGGGAGAGCGGCCCGTAACGTCCTTCGCCCAAATCACCTCCAACGTCCGGCTTCAGCAGGAGCTGAAGCAAGTTTATGGCAACGTCAATAACGTCGAGCTGTTCGTCGGATTGATGGCCGAAAATCACTTACCAGGTTCGTCACTTGGTCAGACCGAGCAAGCCATTCTCGCCAAGCAGTTCGAAGCCCTCCGCGACGGGGATCGCTTCTTCTACGAAAACGCCGATCCGAGCAGCCTGGTTAACCAGCTCAACAACACCACGCTGGCCCAGATCATCGAGCGGAACACCACGCTCACGAATCTGCAATCGAACGTGTTCCAGTTCTATAGCAACATCCAAGGAACCGTCGTCGCGACGTCGGCCACGACTACGCATCTGTTAGGTGGCGGAACGAACGGTGCCAACGGCCAGAATTCGTCCCCAATGGCCGGGGTAACCGTGGAGTTGATCTATAACGGTCAGGTCATCGACACGACCACGACCAATACGCGCGGCGTCTATCAGTTCCAGCAAGTCGGCGCGGGATCGTTTACGGTGCAAGTCGTAGCACCTGCGGGCAGCAAGCTTAGCAATGCGGCGACGCTCAGCGCCAATGTGAACATCACAAAGGGTCAGGACGGACCGTCTGATCCAGCCGTTGCCAACTTCAGGATGACCGGTGTAGTTACCACGCACTCGACTGCCCCCATAGGTCCGCAGCACCACAGCAACCCGCATGGGACGCCAGGCAACGTGCTCGGCGCATTACCCGTGGTGAGCGTTGCGACGGACGGCGCGACGAACTCCGCACTCGCACCGACGGTGGATGGCACGAGCGCGGTTGCGAACTCTTCGACCGGCGCCGTGGGTTTATCGGCCTTGGCCGTAGGCACTACAGCACCCCGGCTTGGTCCGGCCGTGGCGGCGGTCGACCAAGTTTTTGCCTCGCAGAATATCATCGACAACCTGCGAGACATCGGTTTATAAGCCTGGTATCGGTTGTCGGCCGAGCCGTCGGGCGGTTAATGATCGCCGCGACGGCCGGCTGGCCGCGTAATGGTACGGGTCTTTTCTCTGGCCCATCGCAGCCGTGCATGATTGCGCGGCGCGCCGTGCTTTGTTGACGGGCAAATTCCCAATGTCAGGCGGGCACAAAAGTCGCCCATGTGATATCGCAAATTTCTGAAAGTCCTTGCGGCCCATAGCCCTACGACGCAACCGCTGAAGCGCGACAGCACTTCGGCACACCGCTTGCTAATGGGGAGGTGGGCGTGCGATGCGTGACTCGCGGGTGAAGGGCCCTCACCCGCGAGTGACTTTTTTTCGCCCGCAAGCGTTTTCGGTTTCAACGATTGTGCAGCGGAAATTGCCGCAGCAAGAACGGAGTTTTTGGCACGCTGGTTGAAAACCCATTGCGTCGGCAAAGGCACGGATGTGTTTGCAGACGCCGAATTACAGATCTCGCGCAATCGGGATTTGTACGCGAATTGCGAATCGATTATCCGCACGGGATAACCGTCGGTCCAGAAGGATGCCCCAATGGCTTGGGTGAGCGCTCCGCCTAGCCCACCCAAGCCTGGGGCGTCTCTTTTCGATCGCCTCTCTTTCCTTGGCAACTCTCGCTGAGTTGCATTTACGGTCTGCCCACAATCTCGGGTGAGTAGGTTGCCCAGCGCATCCTACCGGCAGGGTTGTCGTGTGATAGACAGAATGCGTGATCGGCCGCATACCGATACGATGTTCCCACACCTTCATAGCGCCCTATGCGGCGCTATGTTTCGTCGCGGTGCGTGCCTTATCGGCGCTGTGGTCGCAACGTGGGACGCCGCTGTCGAGATAAAGAAGCCGGCCGATGAACCAGCCGAGTTTTGCCTTGGCACGCGACGATCTTCGAGTGCCAGAATTCAACGCACGGTCGCCTAAAGGATGCACGACGACCACCGCCCCCACTCCGGCCGCCCGCTCAACCGGCAGCAGCAGGCCTTGAGGGGCCGTGCTGTCGCGGCTACCATCAAACGCATCCCCTTGCCTCGCGGAGCCGCGCCAGCATGAAACTGATTATCGCCATTATCCAGCCCAGTCGGCTCGAAGCCGTCAAGGTTGCCTTGACCGAGGTCGAAGTTTTTCGTCTTACGGTAATGGACGTGCAGGGTTTCGGCCGCCAAAAAGGGCACACCGAGACATTCCGCGGACACGAGTTCTCTGTGAATCTGTTGCGCAAAGTGCAATTGCAAATCGCGGTGAATGAGGATTTCGTCGAGCCCACGATCCAAGCGATCATCAAGGGAGGCCGATCCGGTCCAGCCGGCGAAATCGGCGACGGCAAAATCTTTATCCTGCCTTTGGACGACTGCATTCGCATTCGCACTGGCGAGCGCGGTAACGAGGCGATCTAGGCGACTCGCGCGAACCGAGACTTACCTGCGAAGCTGAACGAACAAAGCCATTGCGGTATCAAGCTACCGATAAGGTGCCCACGAGGGACCGGCTGGCTCGCCGCCCGTATTGCTGGGCGATTCTCCGTTGCCCTCACCGACCGAGTCATCTTTCGATTCAACCGCTGCAGGCGGCGACGTGAGGGGCGGCGTGCTTTCCGGTGACGGTTCTTCGCGCGCGGGCAGCGGCGTCGTAGCGCGCTGCCAACCACTCGCTGAATTCATGCCGAGCCGAGGGCCCAGGTCACGTCGCGCAGGGCTCTCAACTTCCGTCCAGGCCGCGGCGGGATTGGCCTCTGCTGTTGGCTGCAGCGCGTATTCCGCCACAAATTGCTGCCCGTCTGCCGTCGTCAATCGAACAAACAGCAGCAGATTATCAACAGTTGGAGTTGCGTCCGGCCAGGTCAAGCGAAAGTGTAGACCACCTCCGGCCTCGGTTCCCTTGAAGTGCGTGGCCACCTCATCGGCGGAAAAATTCCAGCGCGCGAGCCGCGCCGCAGGGCCGGTCTGCGAAGGATCGAGCACCGCAATGGCGATATCGCCGGTGGCCTCGGTCAATCGGCTGGCCGTGTCGCGCGGTTCGATAACGACCTGCAACCCTCCGTCGGAAGACGTGTCGGATGGCGGCTTTCGCCAAACGGTCAGCTTGGGATTCACAACCAGCGAAGCGATCGGCTCGCGAGGGTCCCGGTTCACCAGTTTCGGTCGCGCAACTGCGCGGGGCGCGACAAGTTCGTTAGCCGGCGACTCCATCCCAGACGCGATCGACTCCTCCCCCTTCGCATCGTACACCGGTGCCTCATCGGCGGGCGCTTCGGATTCTGATTTTCCCAAGGTCCCATCCCGCACTTCGGCGCTCGGTGGACTGATCAGCGGTGGGCCGGCAAAGGGGGGCACCGATTCGCGTCGCAATCTCTTGCGGGCTTCGCCATCGGGAAGCTCGACGCGCGGCGGAGCATTCGTATCAGGACTGGACGCCGGTGATGACTCGTCGACCGCCGGGCGCAATGGTCCACGCCTCGGTGCCGCGGTCGGCGCAGCGCCTGCGTTCGCCTGGGCCGCTCGCTGGCACGCCTCGAGAGCGGACTTGGCGTCTTCCAGTTGCCATGTTACTTCGTCGAGTCTCTGCTCGAGCTGGAAGTTTTCCCGCTCCAGGTCCATGTTCGCGTTGCGCAGCTGGTGAAACTGGCAGCCACTGGCGCAGCACAACATGCCCAACGCGGCCGTGATATGCCATCGGTACATAGGCAGCCTCGCAAAGGGTTCCGTCGTGCCGGCACGCAGCGCCAGCATGCGGCGGTCGCCTTGCTCTATCGATTGATTAGAAATGCTCGCATTCGACGCGCGGACATGCATCGAGAGGCGCTGCGCAGTCGTCCGTAGGCAAAGATGCCTCGCGCTAAAGCCGCGCTAGGCTCTTTGCTCACGCGCTGGCAAACACCTGCGGATCACGTCCTTGTGATTTGCTAAGAATCCGTTTGCAATCGTCGCCCCGGCGGCCTTGGTGCGGGATGTGAAGCCGCCGGTTTTTCTCAAAAATCATCTCTCGTTCGGCCGCGATTTTTGGACCTCGGCCGTCGCGCGGCTGCTGACCTAAGTCGTGGCCGGCGTTGGCGCCATATGCTCGATTACCCGATCGATCAGGCAGTATTCCAGGGCCTCTTCGCTGGACATAAAACGGTCTCGATCGGTGTCCTTCTCGATCTTGTCCAAAGGATGGCCGGTGTGCTTGAGCAGGATGCTGTTGATCTTGGCCTTCACCTTCTGGAATTCCTTGGCGTGGATCATGATCTCTTCGGCCGTGCCTTCCATGCCTGCCAGCGGCTGGTGAATCATGATCCGCGAGTTCGGCAGTGCATTCCGTTTACCTGTGGCGCCGGCCGTGAGTAGCACGGCTGCCATCGAGGCGCATTGCCCGATGCAATAGGTGGCCACATCGCAAGTGATGAACTGCATCGTGTCGTAGATGGCCAGCCCGGCCGTGACGCTGCCGCCCGGCGAGTTCAAGTACAAGTGAATGTCGCTCTTGGCGTCCTCGGATTGCAGGAACAGCATCTGCGCGACGATCGAATTGGCAACTTCGTCGTTAATGCTCGATCCGAGGAAAATAATGCGGTCTTTCAAGAGCCGGCTATAGATATCCATCGCCCGCTCTTCGCGGCCGCTTTTCTCAATCACGTAAGGAATCAGTGGCATGGCAAAAACTCGCTGGCTGAATTGTTTCGACCACTATTTCGCGAGGCACGCATGGAAAGGGCAGCGATCAATCGGCCTTTTCTTCCTCGCCCAGGTCGCCTGGCGGCTTGGTAAGAATTTCATCCACGACGCCGTATTCTTTGGCCTGGCCGGCACTCATGTAAAAGTCGCGATCCGTATCCTTGGCAATCCGCTCGATCGGCTGGGCTGTATGACCAGCCAGGATCTTGTTGAGCACGTCACGCGTCTTGAGGATCTCTTGGGCCTGGATCTCGATGTCGGACACCTGGCCACCAACCTGGCCGTAGGGCTGATGAATCATGATCTTGGCGTTCGGCAAGGCGTAGCGCTTTCCCTTCGCGCCACCTGCCAATAACACCGCACCGCCACTGGCCGCCAGACCCACGCAATACGTGGCCACAGGACAGCTGAGGATCTGCATCGTGTCGTAGATCGCCAATGTGGCACTGACACTGCCGCCCGGCGAATTAATGTAGAAGTGAATTCCCTTGCGACGATTCTCGCTCTGCAAATACAGCAACTTCATCACGAGTTCGTTCGCGTTACCGTCGTGAATCTCGCCCTGTAAAAGGATGATCCGATTCTCGAGCAGCAAGTCGCCCAGCGTCATCTGCCGCTGCCGCTGATAGTCGCGGTAGCTGGCCACCGGGTCCAATGGTGAGTATGCGGAGTTGCGATTCATGAATGGTCCCTTTTTTCAGCCCGTGCGTACCCGTGTCGAGGAATTGTACGCATCGACTGTTGATGAGTCTTGCAACCGGTCGCCAGGCGACCGCCTTGGGTTTGGCGGCAGGACGGTTGCGACATGGCCGCCGTCCTGGCGCGCTGAGAGGATTTACTCAATTTGTCGCCTGTCGGATCGAGCTGCCGGGCCGCATCCTCCGGCCCACCGCGCTCGTCCACATCATCTTTACCGTCCGTGACTTCCGTGCCCCGCGACTGTATTTAGAACTACCGTGTTGAGCGCTGTCGTATAGAGCACTGCCGTGTTGAAATGCCACATCGCTGACATGAGTGACGACTAGCCGCGCTCTGGCGACTTGGGCAATGTTTCGGCTCCGCCAGAATGCTTGGCCTCGGGAATATCCGTCTCGCCTTCCTCGCCGCCCAGAGTCTGATCTACCGCTTCGGCGTCGGAGTGCTCTAGCTTGTAAGGCACCTCCTTGAACTTAGCGTGCGAAAGGATCAAGTCGATCGCCTTACGTTCGACGATCTGATTCCGCAACGTGTCCATCAGGCCGCGCTTCTCGAGTTGTGCCCGCGTGCGACGAGGGCTCTCGCCGGATTGCTGGGCAATCAACTCGATTTCCAGATCGTAGTCTTCGGGCCGATCTTCGATTTTTTCCGCTTCGGCGATCCGCTCAAGAATGAAATGCTCTTTCAGGGCGCGTGCAGTCGAGGCGCGACTATTCTGGCGCAACTCGTTCTCGTGAGCGCGAATTTCCGCTTCGCCAAAGCCGCTGCGTTGCAATTCGAGAACACTCCGCTCCAACTCTCGACCGGCCTGACGCCGTAACAGCTCAGGCGGCAAATCCCAGTCGGCAGCCACGGTCAGCGCCCCCAACACCTGCTGACGAGCCAACCGCTGCTGCTCGTACTGCAAGCGACGCTCGAGCTGCTCCTTGACGGCGACTCGCAATGCTTCCTCGGATTTGAAATCCCCCAGCTCCTCGAGCAACGCCGGCGTCAATTGCGGCAGTTCGAGTTGCTTGACTTCGAGCACTTCGAAGATCGCCTTCAGAGTCTTGCCGCGGAGTGCTTCGTTGGGGGCATCGGCCGAAAGCTTGGCCTCGCCCTCCCGTGTCTCACTCGCCTTCACACCCTTCATCAGCTTGTCAAAACGTTCGATTTTTCCGTCGCGGAAACTGAGCACCGGGCGTATGCGAATCGTCTCTTCCTTGGCGCTAGAGATGACTTCGCCCGCGGCGTCCTGGAAGGTCAGATTCACCGTCACGTAATCCCCGACGTGTGCGGCGCCTTCGTGTGGCACCAGGCGGCCGCGACGAGCCAGCATGTCCTGCAGTTGCTTGCTGACCTCGGCGTCGGTAAAATCGCGCACCGGCCGCTCGACCGTCAGCCCCTTCCACTCTGGCAAATCGAATTCGGGGCGCACCTCGATATCGAACTCAAAGGTCATCGGGCCTTCCTCGGGAATGGCCACGGCGACCGGATCGAAATCGGGTTCGCTGATCGGCGAGAGGCTGCCGTCCTCTGACACTTGCGTCATGCTGTCCATCAGCAGCGACATCTTGACCTGATCGCTGACGTCCTTGCGAAATCGGGCTTCGACGAGCTTGCGCGGCGCACGCCCGGCGCGAAATCCGGGAACCTCGGCCTTACCTACCAACTCCGAAAACGAATTGTCGAAATAGCGATCGATGTCCTCGCGCGAAACCGTCACCGTTACATGACGTTCGCAGGCGCTCTTCTTCGCGATCTGTACCGCAAGGCCAAGCTTTTCGACCGCTTCGGCACTGGGTGCCTCGGCTCCGCCGGCCGTGGCTTCTTCGAGTTCTTGATCCTTGCTGGCAGACATGACGCCTCGTCAATTTCTGAATGTCGCAGGATTGCCGACCGGCTGACCGGTCGCCAAAACCCTGCCTGAAACCATCGCTCTGGGGTGATCCGGGTAACCGCCAAAGAGAGCGGGTGATGGGATTCGAACCCACGACAACGACGTTGGCAACGTCGTGCTCTACCAACTGAGCTACACCCGCGCGAAACGCCCGCGCGCAGCGGCAACACCCCACCCACGACCCTTAAATCCTTATCGGACAAACGGATTATAGGTTGGACCGGAGACCGTGCAAGGGCAGTTGCACAACGCTCGGAGCACACAAGAGTTCGCGCGATTTACCGGCCGCAAAGTCCGTCGCCGCAGGCGGATAAAATCGTCAATTTCACTCGGCAGGGATCGCCATCGCTGGCGCCGCCAGCGATGGTGCGGCATCACGAATGTGCCCGGCGGGTACGATTCGTCGCCTAGGCTGCCTGAGAAATAGTTGCGGTGCGGTCTTTGTCCCTATATAGTAAGGGGTTGCGACGCAACGTTTGTCTCCCATGACGATCCGATACTCCCCGATTCAGCCGACTCCCTTGGAGCGAAAAGCTGGCATGAGACCGAAGTTGGTTTTGGTTGCGGGCAAGGCGGACAAGGCCGAGATCCGCTTGCGCTTGCCGACAATCGTCGGTCGCACCGGCGACGCCGGCCTGATGATCGCTCACAAAACGGTGAGCCGGCGGCATTGCGAGCTGTTCGAGCGGTACGGCATGTTGTATGTCCGCGATACCGGTTCGCGAAACGGCACGCTCGTCGACGACGCGCCCATTAAAGAGGCGATGGTCAAGCCGGGCCATACGCTGACCATTGGGCCGCTCACATTTCGCGCGGACTATGAACCTGCCGATTCCTTCATTCGTTCAGACGATGCCGATTCGCCCGATGATACCGACGCAGGCGTGACTGCAGACAGCACGAACGCGGCGGACAACGGAATGGGGGACGAAGCTACCGCGGATATCACGGCAACGAAAGTGACAGCGGCCGCGGCGATCGCACAGGCAGTGAATGTTTCCGAGACTCCACCATCTGGCGAGTTGGAGTTCGAGGATTTCGGCAGCGAGGATCTGGGCGAACTCGGCTTGCCGCCACTGGTCGATGCTGTCGCTGACGATCAGAACGGCCACATCGAGAAAGAGGCTCTGCTGGCGGACGCGGCGGAATCCGCGGACGATCTCATGGCGCTCGATGAAGACGAGTTCGCGATGGCGTTCGAGTCGGAGGAGTTGCCGGCCCCAACGGCTGAAGTTGCGGAAGCGGCTCCCGTACCCGACGCACTATCGGACATGGAATCGGACGACGACATACTGTCGTTTGATATGACGGATGAGCCCGCTGCCTTACCGGCAGAAGCCGATGCGGACTTGGCATCGTTGCTGGCGGATGATGACGCGGGATTTGAAGTCTCTGGCGCCGCCGAATCCGCCCCCCTGCTGGACGAGCCTGAGGACGAGCTCGGCTTCACCTTGGAAGATCTCGAGGATTCACCCCCTTTGCCCGCCGTTGAAGAAGCCGGTGAAAGTGAGGAAGAGGCAGGCGATATGCTATCGTTCGAGGTCGCCGAGCCCGCGCCCCCCACGAACCCCGCCAAGCAAACTGGCGGGGACAAGGGTGCCAAGGTCTCGTTGGAGGAAGAAAAATCATCGGGCGAAAACTCGGATATGTCGGGCTTCATGAAAGAGCTGGGCTTGTAAGTTGCGCTAGCAGCCGGGCTCGCCGTTTCGTTGTCATGAACCATGAGCTGTGACACGGTATTTGGCAGAGGGCGCAGGGTAGTCGCGGCGCACTTCGTGCCTCGTCACCTCTTCCGAACCTCGTCCGAGTACGCCGAATAGGCGTGTCGTCTTGGCTACAGATCGCACCCGGGTTGATTGTTGATTAATGTCTGTCAAACGATCATCGCGGTGTCGATCGTTCATGCGATTCTGTCGCCGAAGCGATTTCTGCGCGATCGCGGTCTGCCTGGCGTACGTCGCGACGCACGCATCGATCGCTTGTGCAGATCCTCCGTCGCAACCTGTTCCGGCGGCCGCCAAGACCGGCCGCACGTCCACCCGGGCGGCCAATCGGCTGGCCAAAGAGACCAGCCCTTACCTGTTGCTGCACGCGCACAATCCCGTGGATTGGTATCCGTGGGGCGAAGAGGCGCTAGCCAAGGCCCGTGCTGAAAAGAAATTGATCTTCCTTTCCATCGGATATTCAAGTTGCTATTGGTGCCACGTGATGGAGCGTGAATCGTTTCTCGACGACGAAGTGGCAACGGCACTCAACAAGAACTTTGTGTGCATCAAAGTGGATCGCGAAGAGCGCCCCGACATCGATCACATCTACATGACCGCCTTGGGGGTGATGGGACGACACGGCGGGTGGCCTTTGACGATGATTCTAACGCCCGATGCGCAGCCGATCTTCGGCGGCACTTATTTTCCTCCACGCGATAAAGACGTCGAACTGCCTGCTACAGAGACCGCGCCGCAGGGCACCAAGCAGCGCGTCACCGGGTTGCTATCGCTACTGAGGCTGGTATCGGACTCGTGGGCCAAAAACCCGCAAGAACTCAGCGACTACGCCGCTCAGGTCGCCACGGCCGTAAAGCGTAGTTTGCGCCAGCGGGTGGCCGTGGCTGCTGAGCCTGCGGCCGACGTGCCGGCGAAAACCATGGCGGCGATCGCGGAGCAATTCGATGGTGAATACGGCGGCTTTGGCTTTAGCGAATCAAACCCGCGGCGTCCCAAATTTCCCGAGCCATCGAACTTGTTGTTCCTATTCGATCGGGCCGAGCGCTCCAACGACGAATCCGCGCGGCGCATGTTCACCTTGACCATTGAGCACATGGCTCGCGGCGGAATTCGCGATCATCTCGGCGGCGGCTTTCACCGCTACAGCACCGATCGATATTGGCGAATCCCGCATTTCGAAAAGATGCTCTACGACAATGCCCAACTGGCCAGCGTATATGCCGCGGCGGCCCGCCAGAGCGGGCGAGCGGACTTCCGCCGCGTGACCGAAGAGTTGCTGGCGTTCATTAGCCGCGAACTCACGTCACCCGAAGGCGCATTCTTCTCCGCGCTCGACGCCGAGACTGACGCCGACGAGGGACAGTTCTACGTCTGGACGCGAGATGAGCTGAAAGAAACGCTAAGCGATGATGACTTCCGCTTCTTTGGCCTGGCTTACAGCACGGTCGGCGAACCGAACTTTGAGGGTCGATACGTCATCGAGCAGATTCGCCCGATACAGGATGTGGCGGTAGCGTCGGGCCTGGCCGTCGAGACTGCTGAAAATCGGCTCACTACGCTGCGCGAGAAACTGCTGGCGAAGCGCGCCGCGCGTCCCCGCCCGTTAACAGATACCAAGATCCTCACCGGTTGGAATGGCCAGATGATCCGCGGCTTCGCCGACGCGGGCCGACTGCTGACCAAGCCTGAGCACCTGCAAAAGGCCTCCAGAGCCGCCGACTTCGTTCTGAAGAATTTGCGGACGCCGGAGGGACGCCTGCAAAGATCCTATGCCGGTGGGCAGGCCCATTTGAACGCCTATCTCGACGACTACGCCTTTTTAGTCGATGGGCTGCTAGCCTTGCACGAGGCGACGGGCGAAGTCCGTTGGTTGAGTGCGGCGGACGACCTGACCAAGATGCAGATCAAGCTGTTCTGGGATGCAGAACAGGGCGGCTTCTTTTTTACTTCCGACGATCACGAGCAGTTGCTCGCCCGCAGCAAGGATCCGGTCGATTCCGCCCAGCCGTCGGGCAATGCCGTGACCGCCAGCAATCTCGTCTATTTGGGGCGCGCCGTGGAACGACCTAAGTACTTGGATCGTGCCGAGAAAACGATCAACGCTTTCGCGGCAATGCTGAACGATTCTCCCGCGGCCATGCCGCGCATGGTACTTGCGTCGTCGGCGCTCAGCGACGCACGCTCTGCCGCGCACGCCACCGGCAAACCGGCTGCGCCACAACCAAACGGCGCACCAAAGTAATACCAGCCCGAGCGATCGGCCGCGTCCGATCCAGTTCTAGAACACGATCTCGCTGCGGACAAAGAAGCCGTCGAAGCCGAGAATGTTCGAGTTGTTCAAGTTGGGTGTGGCGCCGATATTGCCGGTCTCTTGCAATCCCAGATCCCAGAAATTCATCAGCATCCAGCCGCCCGAGACAGCCATCCGTGGCAACAGCCACCAGGTGGCGCCCAGTTCTATCTCGGCCACGGGGATGATTCGCGAGTTCCGGTCAACCAACACAGTGGTTTGCGGAATGCTCACGTCACTCACCGTGCTGATGACATTCTGATAGACGTTGCCCACCATCAACGAGCCCGAGCCTCGGGCATAGACACTGATGCGACCGCGATCGCCAAAATACTTGCGTCCCTGTAAACCCATGCGCGGCCCGAAGCCGGCAAATTTGTTCGAGGCGCTGGATTGCGAGAGAAAACCAGTGCCCGACGCCGCATCCGTTACCGTCGAACTGATGTTGTGATTGATATAGGCAGCGCGCAGGCCCGCGAACCAGCGCAGGTCCCACGGATGGCAACGCGGCCCGCAGCGATCGTTGCAGGCTCCCATGAAGTAGAAGGGTCGGACAAAGTCCAGATCCCACACATTCACGCCCAGGTTGAAGTGCGTCGCCACCGAGTCTCCCGGATTGGGCGTGGTGTTGCACAAGAAGTCGCAAAACTGCGTGTTCGCCGTGGCCGTACCGCCCAGACTGTCGGTGCCATTGTAGTTCAGATACGTAAACCGAATTTCGTCACCGCAGGCGCAATTGCGAAAGCCCAAATAGGCGCGAAATGCTCCCTGGTAGCCGGGATTGAAATTGATCAAGTTCTCGGTTTTGGTCGTCGCGTTGCCATTCTGCGTGGTGATCGTCTCGGTCATGCCGGTGGCCTGGCTGAAGTGCGATCGCAGCATCAGCCCCTCCGCGCCGGCGATCATGGCCCACTTCCGGCCTGGCAGCGAGTACGGCGCAAATTCTTCATCACCATTGAACATTGACCCGCCCATGCCACCATCGTCAGCAAAGACCGAAGGACCATCTCCGTAGTCCATCGGCTCGGGCGTGGGCACCATTTCGCCGTCCATGTCTCCGGCAACGCTGGACTCCATAGCTCCCAGCCCGACCAGCGAGCTTCCGCCATGGCGCGATGATGGCTGGACGTCCGAACTCGAATCATCCAGGAATGCCCCTTGAGGCATCACTTCGTATCGTCGCGGCGCAAAGTTCCGCGGCCCGGCGGGCTCGCTACCGGTTACGAACCAGCCGCCTCCCTTGCGCGTGACGCGGGCCGGGTGATATCCGGAGTCGGCTTCATTGATGGGCGGTCCCCCCTCAGATGCAACCTCCTGAGGATCATGAATGACTTGTGCCGAGGACCTGCTGGGCGTGCCATTGGCGCGCGCCATCCTGGCTGGCGTGCCAGGGGGCGCGGCGGAGACCGTTGGCCCCGAACTGACAATTCTTCGGCCGGCCATCTGCGGCGCCGGCTGATAGCCGGGTTGCGGGCCATTGAATAATGCCTCGGGAGGCGCTCCACCGTAGCGCGGTTGATTGAAATTACGCGGGCCTGCCGGCTCGCTACCTCTAATGTGCCAGGGTCCTCCCTTGCGCGGTACACGCGCGGGATGGTAACCGGCATCAGCACTGTCAAACGGCGGCGGTGTCTCGAACGACTCGAATTGTGGGTCGACGCTGACCTCAGGCGTGGCTTTGCTCGGGGCGCCTTTTGCTGGCGCCGCAGACGGCGACTCGTCGGCGGCAGATACCTGCACGACGTTCGCATCCAGTTTAGGCAACGGTTTAGTCTTGGCCCCAAAAAACGTCTTCGAGGTAGCGCTCGAGTCTTCGACCGAGGCCTTGGCGTGCGTCCCCGGCGCGGATTGTGACTTCGACGGGACCGGGCCAGGTCCCTTCGGGATTACGAGAAACGGCTCGTCGGCGGA
>DASXEJ010000229.1 GCA_036490175.1 Pirellulales bacterium
CTCGACCAACTGCTGGATCGGCTGATCGAACCGGGGCGCGAAGAAGTATCGTGGGCGGCGGTCGCGGCGATTCTGGTCCTGGCCCGCTTCTGCGAACCGTCGAGCGAGCTGCACATTGCCGACACCTGGTATCGACGAACGGCGCTGGAAGAGTTGCTCGGCGTCAGGCCGGAACAAGTTCACCCGGATCGCTTGTACAAAGGTTTGGATCGTCTGCTTCCGCACAAGGAGTCGTTGGAAAGGCATTTGCGCGAGCGGCTGGGCGAGTTGTTCGAATTGAAGTGCGACCTGCTGCTGTACGACGTGACGAGCACGTACTTCGAGGGAGACATGGAAGGCTGCCCGCTTGCCCAGCGTGGCTACTCGCGTGATTCGCGTGGCGACCGGCCGCAAGTCTGCATCGGCCTGGTCGTGACCGAGGACGGCTTTCCGCTGGGGTACGAAGTATTCGCCGGCAACAGGCACGATTCGACGACGGTGCGGACGATGATCGAGTCGCTGGAGAAAAAGCATGGCTCGTTGAATCGGGTCTGGGTGATGGATCGCGGCATGGTCAGCGAAGCGAACTTGAAATTCCTGCGCGAGCGTGGCGGGCAGTACATCGTTGGCACTCCGAAGGCGATGTTGCGTCGTTTCGAACAGCACTTGACCGACAAGGATTGGGCAACCGCCCAGGAAGGCGTCGAGGTGAAACTCGTGCCCGGCCCGGCCGGCGATGAGACGTTTCTGCTGGCCCGCAGCGCCGACCGTCGTCAGAAGGAATTGGCGATGCACGAGAAATTCACGTCGCGCTTGGAAGCCGGTCTGAAGAAGCTGCAAGCCGCTGCGGAAGCCGGGCGATTGAAGGACACGGCGGCCGCCGGCCAACGGCTGGGCCGATTGAATCAGCAAAACTGGCGCGCCTCTCACGCTTTCGACGTGACGATCAAGGAACTGGCCCAGCCGCGGGGCAAGCAGCTACTCGAAATCACTTGGCAGCGCAATGCGCGGTTTGGTGATTGGTCACGGCTTGCCGATGGCTGTTACCTGCTCCGCAGCAACCTGCAAGGCGTCGATGCCGCGACGTTGTGGAAGCGCTATATCCAACTGACCGAAGCCGAATGGGCCTTTCGCATCACGAAAGACGAGCTGGAAATCCGCCCGATCTGGCATCAGAAAGAAGACCGCGTCCAAGCCCACATCCTGGTCTGCTTCCTGGCGTATGCCCTGTGGAAGACGCTGGCCGGCTGGATGAAGAACTCTGGGCTCGGCGACGCCCCGCGAACGCTGCTGGAAGAAATCGCGAAACTGAAAAGCGGTGACGTGACATTGACGGCCAAGTCGCCCCGCGACGGCCACCAACGAAAGATCACGCTACGCTGCGTGACCGAACCGGACGACGGCCAGGCCGTGTTGCTTCACCGCCTCGGCTTGAAGCTCCCGCGCCGCCTCCGCCGCATGGACAACGTAATCCAAATGTAGTGAAATAAACCTACCCATATCGCACCTAAGTCCTTTGCCGATCGTCCGAACTCTTTAACTTGGGCTAACGTTGAGCCGATCAAGAAACGAGTGTCAGAAAGTCGGATAGAAAACCGTTGGACGGCGGCACGGCGCAGTGCAAAAATGAGGTCATCTCTTCAAGCAGCAAGGACTTGCACGAAATCAC
>DASXEJ010000230.1 GCA_036490175.1 Pirellulales bacterium
GCTGCCATCGTCGACCAGCACCATCTCGACGGGCAGGCCGGTGCCGCGCACGCGGCGCACCACTTCTTCGATAGTGTGCAGTTCGTTGTAAATGGGAATCACCACCGAAAGCACAAAGCCCGTCGGCAGTTCGTAGATGCCAAGCTGGCGACAAACTCGCGCACCGAGAAACTTGCGGATTCTCTCGTAGTCGGGGCCGAACTCGTCGCTGATGGTCTGCGGCGCCGGATCTTCAGCAATGGCCCACACCTGCTGGCCTTGGCTGCTATCGGCGTAGGCGGGCAGGTCAGTCGCGCGACGTGGCGTCGATGAATTCATAGTTGATTATCTATGTGAAGTGAAACTGGCAGCGCATCTAGAAGATTGTAAATGGGGGCTACGGGGGTGTAAACTAACGACATTCGAGAATCGACTGGCAGCCGACATTGGTGCCGCGAACGACCACTAAAAGCCCTTGGCGATGGCCGCATCTGTCCGCATGTTTTGGTTCCAAAGGTGCGATTGAGCAAGTCGCAACAATAGGTCCGAAAAGGCGGATTCTTCTGGGGGGCTGCGGTGCCCCCTCTAGTAAAACCTTTGCAATAGGAGTGGTCGCAGATCCCGGTTTCGCGGGGCCGGGGCTACCGAAACGAGCGAATTTCGAGACACTTTTCATCGCTCACGGGGGCTGGCCTCTCCTCAGTTGGAGAGGAGTTTTTGCAGCGCGCGATAGCAATACGTCAGGGAAATCACGTTGATTGCCGAGATCGGTTCGAATCTCCCTTCCGTTCCAAGCCCCGTTTATAGGGCCGGCACGAATGGCCGCGCGCAGTTGTTGGCATTGTTTGGCGCGCTCACATCGTTGGTATTCGTTTCGCAAGGATGGCGTGGTGCGTTTACGGGTCTCGATTATGACCAGGTAATCAACACCGACGAGGCGCGACAATTGCTCGACGACGGGCGGCTGCCGCAAGTGGGCGCCTTGGCAAGCGTGGGTTCTTACAACCCACCGGGTACGGCCTGGTTGATTGTGCCAGGGATGCTAACGAAGAATCCTCAGTTTTATGAGCGAATAGGCGCCGTAGGCCTGGGAGCACTGACGCTCTTAGGTCTGTGGCTGCTCACCCGTACCTGTGCCGATGACCGCACGGCGGCGCTCGTCGTCATACTCTACGCGTTTTCTGCGCTGGGTTTATTCTTTGCAACGTCGCTGTGGCCGCGCGCGAAGCCCGGCGCCTATGTGTGGATGGCGTATTTCATTTTGTTATGGGCTACGCGACGCCAATCGCGTTACCTGGCTGCCAGTTTGATCGTTTATTCGCTCGGGCTATTGGTGTTCCTCGAAATGGCGCCGGCGCTGCTGGCAATCCTACTGGTGTGGCTGGTTTATCGGCCACCAGTGCGAGTGGGTGCAGTGGCCATAGCCGCCTTGGTCTCCGGTGTCATTTGGGCGCCACACCTGGCGTTCGAGGCACGGCGCAATTTCAGCGATTTGACAGGACAGGTGCTGCTGGTCAATTTGTTTCCCGATACGAACAGCCATCTAGCGGCCTACGGCGAGGCGCTTGGTACCTGGAATGCCTCCCAGCATGCATTGGGGGACTTTGCGCCGAAGGTCAGCGAAGTTCCGCCTGGTTCCTGGGGGCAAAAGGCGAAGAAGCTTTTCTTTCGCGGATTTCACTTCGTCCAAAATCTCGTTGCATTGCTGCTCTACGAAAATCCTTTGGGGCTGATCGCGATTCCTATTTTCTTGCTTCCACTCGTGGCCTGGGGCAGTCGGATATGCCATTTACCGCAGCGGATGCAATCGCGACGAGAGATTTCCTGGCTCGGGATGGTCGTCTTGGTAATGGCCGTAATTGCCAACCAGAAAACGGCCGAGATGCTCATGGGCCGAAGTCTGGACGGAGGCGAGGCCGCCAAGATCTGGCTCGTTGAGGGAGTGATTGCGCTCGTCGGGATAGCACTTGTTTGCCGAAAGCTGACGGCACGATCGCTTAATTGTGTCGAGCGTTTTTTTGCCCCTGTTTCGACGCCGCAAGACGCCCAAGCGTTGCAAATCGTATTTTTGTGCTTTGTCGGCCCCTGGCTTGGCCTATCTCTTGTCGCGGGCCTAGTAAAATACTGCTGGTGGTTGTGGGGATTGCAGGTCGTGATGTTGGGTGTCGGAGCATCCTATATCCCCCGACGGTGCGGCTGGCCGCACTGGAGCGTTGTCTTAGTGGAAACGCTGGCGGTCGTCAGCATTGTCTGCAACGCGGCCACGTTCCATCGGGCCGGTGCCTGGCGGATGGATGGACTTGCCGGCGCCGTGCCGCCCATTGTGCAGGCCGCCGACGCCCTGGCTGAGCAATTCCAGGCGGCCGATCATTCGCCCGATGTGCCGATCGGCTATCAGTTGTTTTTCAATGGTTACGAACTGCTGGGACACGGTTTGGACACGCGTTACAAAATTGGCGCGCCGCTTGATCAGTATTTCGCCGAGCGATATGGCATCATCAACCAGCGCGACAATGCGGAGGGATTCTCGGGGGATGACTTGTACCGGATCGTCGAAACAGTACCGCGGCCGAGCAAGCTAAATCGATTCCGATTTAACGATGCCGCGGAATTCGAGCGGCTCAAGCAGTTCGACCACTACCAACTTTGGAAGCGGAAAGTCGCGCCCCTCGGTGCCGACGCCGCAACTCCTGCCAAATCTGCCCCGTGAAGCACCTGACGGGTGCGGACTGCATTCCACCTGCCAAGCCACACGCTCAAGCTGGCTTGGGCGCCATGCGGCTGATGCGCACGTGATTGTCGAAGTGCGCGGTCACGACTTGCACGCCGTCGCGATGCAGGTCCATATCGCGGGCTGTGTTGGGCATCTTGAAGCGGGAAAACTCTTTGTCCTGGTCCGACTTGAAGAACAACAGCAACGGATCGGTTCCGCCGCAGCCGACCAATAAGAATCCCTCCGGATGATAAACGGCGCGCCAGGCGATGGTCTTGGCATCGGGCGCGTGGGAGATGCGCGGTTTGGCCGAATCCCAGTCGAATTCCATGATGAGGGGATCTTGCACGGCACCCAGCGGATTGGTCGCTTTGTGCAGGCCCGAACAGGCCAACGACTTACCGTCGGGCGAAAGTGCCATGCTGCGCACGCCTCCGTAGTTCACCGCCTGGCCTTTCTCGTACGTGTGCAGTTCCTTGGCATCGAACGTGCGTAACAGTTTGGCTGTGGATAATTCCCACTGATGCACTTGCCCTAGCAGGTCGCCCGAGAGCAGCCATTGTCCCGCGGGATGAAATTGCACGCTGAACACGTTAGCCGCGTGGCCAGAGAGCGTTTGCGTGAGAGTGCCGTCCGCAGCCTTCCACAGCTTTACCAGGTTGTCGTTGCCGCCGGTGGCAATGAGTTGCCCATCGGGGCTGACGGCCAAGCATCGCAGCCAACCGGTATGAGCCTCGATCGATCGAGCCGGCTCGGGTTTGTCGACCGTGGCGGGCCACCACACGAGTCGCCCTTCGTAGCCGCCTGAATACAATGATTGGCCGTCGGGGGAAAAACCGAGCGCGCGAACCCAGCTCGAATGGCCCGTCAGCGAGACATTCGTCCCGCTCCCAATTTCCCAGCGCTGCACGGTCATATCTTGGGCGCCGGCGAACACGAAACGTCCCGTCGGGTCGAAACGGCACGATACGAACGGGCACGAGTATTTCCATTCGATCGCGACGTGCGTCTGCGCGGGATCAGCTTTCTGCGGCACCGGCTCGCTCATGCCAGCAACTCCTTGATCGCCGAGGAAGCGGGATCAGCCACCGGCATGGGTCGGCCGCCAATATCAAAGGAATCGGTCGGGTCGAGCCCCACCGCGGTCAGATACGTGTGGAACAATTGGGCGTGGTCCACCTGATGTTCTGCGACTTCGGTGCCATTGGCGTTTGTTTTGCCAAAAGCGCCGCCATGTTGCACTCCG
Organism: Pirellulales bacterium; assembly: GCA_036490175.1. NCBI lineage: Bacteria > Pseudomonadati > Planctomycetota > Planctomycetia > Pirellulales > Pirellulales bacterium. The sequence continues at coordinate 3,939 of DASXEJ010000230.1, forward strand.
CAGCCAGCCACCAGCACGCTCCAAGCGGCAGACCAGTGATCGCGCCCATAGAAGTGATTGATCCTGGGCGTGCGGCCAAATTCACTCAGTACAACGATCAGCGTACTGTCGAGCATACCACGATCCGCCAGATCGGCCACGAGCGCCGCGAACGAGCGATCGAATTCTCCCACTTGCTCGAGATGGAAATCGAAGTTTTCGTTGTGCGTGTCGTAGTTGGAATGGCTGACCTGAACGAACGTGGCCCCGCCAGACAACAATCGCCGGGCCAACAAGCAGTGCCGGCCGAGGTCGTACGTGCCGTAGCGTTCGAGGTCTTGAGGCGGTTCCTTGCTGACGTCGAACAGATCGCGCTCGCCCATCAGCCGCTGAGCCTGCTCATAGCTGTAGGTATAGGCATCGGTTTGCGCCGTGCGGCGGCGCGACAGAAAACGATCGTCTGCGTGGCGACGCAGCAGGTTCCGCTGTTCGTCAGCGGCCGGCGTCAGCGCGGCGTCGCGGGCACTATTAGCCGGCGGGTTACCATTGCCCAATACGACACTCGCAAATCGCGGCCCGAGATACGCGGCGTCTTCGCTGCGGCCTCCTCCTCCGCCAGGAGTAATGCGAATGTGACCCGGAACGGCGCTATCCTGCGGCGCCAGCGCTTTAGCGGTTACGGCCCCCAGTGAAGGGTAGTCGGCCGCCGGCGTCTGACGGCGCCCTGTCGTCATCATGTAGGCGCCTTTGCCATGGTCGTCCTCTTTCGTGTTCACGCCGCGGACAATCATCAGGTGCTGCATCTGCTGGGCGACATGCGGTAGCAACTCCGAGATATGGACACCGGGCACCGACGTCGGAATGGCGCGAAATGGTCCGCCTGTATCAGTGCCGGGCTTAGGATCCCAGCTTTCCAACTGGCTCAGACCGCCGTGCATGTTGAAGCACAGGATGCGTTTTTGTTTGTTGGCCAGCTGCTCGGCCGTTGCCGGCCGGGTGAGGGCGCCCAAACCGCCGACTATCACGCCGCTGCCCACCGCAAGTTGCCCCAAAAAGCGACGTCGCGCCAACAGGTGCTCGGACGAGTGGCAAGCATAGGTACAGCGCATGGAGGAATCCTCCCTCTCTCAGTGATTGAAGCGGAACTCGGCAGCGGAAAATAGCGCCCACTCCAGCTCTTGCAACGCGGCCGGTCGATCGGCTGCACGGTTGGCGAGATAATTCGTCACCTCGGCCGACTCCATGGCAGTCGGCAAACGCGACAGCACAGTCAAATACAGCTCGATTGCAGTCTCTGATGGATCAGTTAGCTTGACCAGCCGATCGGTGAGATTGCCGTCGGCCGGTGCGAGCCACGAGCGCACCTGCCCGCCATTCGCAAGAAATAACGCCTGGTCGACCGTCGCCTGAAAGCTCTGTTGCGGCTGGCCGGGCCCGGCGGCAAATAGCGATACAAATACTCGGACCGAGGGCTGGAGCTTATCGTTCAGCGCTTGATCGATCTCGCGCGTCCTGGCTGCTTGAGCCGCCTTGTCGGGCGTGGGGTGGTTCTTTTGCCATTCCGCCTCAACGCCTGCCCGCTCTCGGTCGACAACGCCCGAGGCCTGCATGATGCTCCGGGCGAGCTGTTCGGGCGTGAGGTGCTTGAGGACAGCCACCGCACAGCGAACGCTGGTGCGGTCGATCACTCGTTTTCGCAGCTCGTCAACTGCTGCCAGATCGGCATCGACTTTTTGCTGTGCGGCGGCGACGGCTTGCTCGGCTAGGGTCGCGTGTTCGGCAAGTTTCGAGTGCTGCTCTGTCGCGGTGTTGACAGCTTGTTGCGCGGCTGAGGTTTTCACGATGGCCGACTTGGAGACGGTCTCCTGCTCGGCGACCGCGGCTTGGGTCGTTTTCATCTCTGCGTCGAGCTCGTCCACCTTGGTCTTGAGCGATTGGACCGCCTGAGCCAGGTCGCCGGCCGAGGGTAGCTTCTGCTGGGCAAGCTCGGTCTTTGATAGTGCTTCCTTTACCGCGTCGAGCGTCGATTGCTTATCGGCTTGCTGCTTGCGAGCCGCCTCGACGGCAGCAGCGGCCGCGGAGGACGCTTGTTGGGCCGTGGCGAAGGTTTGGTTGTTGCGGTCCATTTCGATCTGGAAGTTGGCAAGCGATTGGCGGGCCTCGACCCGCGCGGCCTCGGTAGTAACCGCCGCGGTGCGCGAAACATCGACTAACGCCAGCGCCTTGGAAAAGCCAACCACCGTTTTCGCATCCTCGATGCGTCCGACGATCGCGGACTGAGCAATCCTGTCGTCGCGTGCTTGTACGTCGGCCGCCTTGGCTTGCGTGAGCAAAGCGGTGACTTGCGCTTGCAATGGCTCCAGTCGGGGCGCGATTGCCGCAAGCGCTTGTTGGGCGCCAGAAAGTTGCTCGGTCGTGGCTTTTACCGCGGCAGGACCATCGGCAACGGCCTTGGTGAGTGTCGCTACTTCAACGGTCAATTGATCGGTGCGGGCCTTAAGTTTGGTGGCGGCCTCGACGAGTTCCTTGTCGTCTGCGAGCTTCTGTGCCGCCTCGGCCGTCTTAGCAGCGGCCTCGAAGAGCAGCCTGGCAGCGTCCTCTTTACCGGGCAGGGCATTCTGAGCGGAAGTGAATGTGGCGACAGCCGCATCGGCGTTCTTCTTCGCTTCCGCGGCCGCGATTTGCGCTTTGGCGTGTTCCTCCTGTACTGGCGCAGCCGCGGTGCGCGCCGCGGATAGCTCGGCGCCAATCTTCGCGGCCGCCTTCTGCGAAGCGTCGGCAATGGTGTCTAATCGCGCCCGTTCGTCTTCCCACATCGCGAGCTGTGGTTCGAGCTGGGCACCTCGACTGGGAAGGTCGCTCGGCAAATCGATTGAGCGGGCATAGATTCTTGTTCGCGCCATTTCAGTTAAGAGCGCCTTGACGTCGTACTTCATCGCCGGGAATGCGTCGGCCAAGAGCGCGAGCACGGCGGGATGCGAAGGTGGATTGTCGCTGTGGTGCAGATCCACCGGGTCGACCAATCCGCGGCCCATCAGGTGGGCCCACAGCCGGTTGACGATAGCGCGGTCGAATGATCTGTGGCGGCCCGAAGTCAACTCCGTGGCCAACTGCGCGCGGCGGCTGTATTTGGGGATAGGGCGTACGCCGTCGGCCGGAGCGACCGTGTATTCTTCACCTTTGTTGAAGGTGGGCTCAACCATGGGCTGGCCGCCGGGGATCTGCGGCAGGGCGGTCCCTTTGCGCGACGCGTCGAAGACCGACTGGTAGTTGACGTCACCATCGGCTTTCTCGGCGAAGAAGACCTTCTTTTCCTTGTCGGTGAACAAGACGCTGCGGTTGAAGAACGCGTACAGCCCCTGGTAGTCGGCCTGATAGTAGTCCGAGATGATGGGATGATCGTGGCACTGGGCGCATTGCAAGTCCATGCCCAGGAAGATGCGACCCACGTCGCGCGCGAGCAGGTTGGCTTCTCCTTCGCGGTCGAGATAAAAGCGTGCCGGCGCGCGCTGCGCCGCGTCGACTCCGTCAGCCGAGAGGATCTCGCGGACCAACTGATCGTACGGTTTGTTGGCCGCGATCGATTCGTACAGATAGCGTTGCCAATCAGCGATCGGCACGTTCTTCTCTGGCCGGCGTTCCATCAATGACACATCGAACACCGTGGCCATGTGCCGGGCATAATCCGGGCTCGCCAGCAAACGGTCGATTAACCTGGTACGTTTGTCGGGCGTCGGATCGTCGGCAAATGCCCGGGCTTCAGCGGTCGAGGGGATGCGACCCATCAGATCCAGTGACGCCCGGCGGAGAAACTCGGCGTCGGTGGCGGGCAGAGCGAGCGGCACCAACTGATCGGCCTCGATCAGCCGATCGATTTGCTCGTGCAATGCGTCATCGGCCCGGGCCAGCCGGACTGTGCCTGAAACAAGACACAGCGCCAGAAGCACCGACGCAGCCGGGGCCGCGCAGCGTCCGAAGGAGGGAATTACGTGTTCCGCGGGGCGGGGCATGCGAACTCCTCCGCGACCGTGATTCCGCAGAGCGTCCTAACTCCACGGTGGGTCGCCCGACGTATTGCCGGGCGGCAGGGCAGGCAGGGGGGTGTCTTACGGTACGTGGCATCCCGGGCGAGCGATGCCGTCGATCGGGCAGGTCTTTGTGGCTGGTCGTTCTCAACGCGCGCGGCAGCTAGTCAGCAAACGCCGCAACGCATCAATTACGATGCATGAGTATCCCAAATCCGAGTTGCCAATTGCAAGCAAATATTCCAATGATTCGCTCGAAAGCGCGCAGAAGTCAGCCCCGATGCTTTCGTGCTATCTCATGGCATGGCCTGGATTTGCAAATACTTCCGGTTGGCGATCAGCGCGCTGCGGCTACTGGAACGTCGGGGTGGGCTGCCCTTCGTCACGCGTCAGCAAGCAACGGATCACGCGGAAATCGATGTTCTCTGCCAGGAATTGGGCGCTGCCGTCGCACAAGAGCACGTGCGCGCCGCCTGGGTGCAGGCTGAATATCTCGCCGTTGGGCCCGCAATCCCCGCTACTCCACAGGCAATTAGTCGGTCCACCGACAGGCACGCTATTGTTGTTGATGATGTTTTTGCTTAAGGCGTTGCTCGAGGGGCCGGATACGTTGATGCTCTTGTCCGGTTCAGCCCAGCGATTCGTGGCGCGATTGGAAATGGTCCCGTAGGTCGGATCTGTGATCTGTTGATCCGCATTGTTGCCCGGCCCCCAGATCGGGTCCTGACTTCCGCCGCCGACATTCGGAAAAACCGTCAGGAAGTTGATGGGGTTGTCTTCCGCGACCATGATGGTCTGGCTTGTGCCGTCGGTGATTTGCGCCATGTAGGTGCTGCCCAGCCCGAGAGCACCCGGCATTTGCGTGGCGCCATTGGGCAAGCCGGTGGTCGGATCGATTGACGTTCCGACTGTCGGCGAGTAATCAGCTTGGGCGTATCCCTGAGGGTCGTCATTAATCAGTCCGTTTGACGGGCAGATGAAACCCGGCACGGGGGTTTTGGCAGCCACCTGATTGTTCGGGGCGCGCTTGTCGTTATAGGCATACGTGTAGTTGATCAGGGCTGCTATTTGCGATTGCTCGATGTAGGGAAGCAAGTACGCGTACGTGCCTTGGACGTCGAAGCCGGTGGCGAAAACGCCAGGTTGGCCTGGCACTGCCTTGGAACCCTGGCCACCGGTGGGGAGAACGCCGCGGGCCGACTCGAAGTTCTGCAGAGCCAAGCCTAGCTGCCGCAGATTATTCTTGCATTGCGACTTGCGAGCCGCTTCGCGGGCGGCTTGCACGGCCGGCAGCAGCAAGCCGACCAAAATGCCAATGATTGCAATGACGACGAGTAACTCAACTAGCGTAAAGCCCTCGCGTCGCTTGTAGGAACTGTAGGAACGGTCGTGTGTGGATTTCATGGCTATTCCTCCGTCTCGTGTGGATGTGGGTCGCGGGGAGTGCTCGTAGCGCTACGCTCCGTGCCGTGATCTGAACCACGACGCCGATGAAGCGCCAGCGGGCGTACCGGCGGTAGGCCGGTTGCTCGTCGACCGGTTGGTGCGAAATCCGCTGCACCCCTGGTAAGGCATGCAGAATCCTCCGCGTTGCAGGTAGGACCGTCAAAACCCAGCGGGCTTGGCGGCATGCACACCCGTCGTCTGCCGCAAGCGGGGCAGGGCGGGTGCATCTCGGGGCAGGTGTGGCCCCCGGTGGGCCACCGTCGTTAGGGCGGGTCGGCTGCCAGCGTTTGGCGCTGCTGGCGAGATAATCGCCATTGCATCAAAACATCAGCAACCGTGCATGAGTGATACAAATCAACGGATGCGAATGCAAGATAAAAGCCCGCCACTGCCGAATGGCAAACGAACTTACGAACAGCTACTGACGATGTATGTCGTTGTCATGAAAAGCTTAAGGACGGACTTCAAAGGTCCTAAGAATTTTGACGGTCGCGCCGTACCGGGTCCTGCATAGTGGCTCGAACCTCAGAAAATGCACCCTGACAGGTGCAGTGCGGCATTCGGCGTGAGCCGCTTCTGCCGCACCTCAGTCCCAGGGCTGATTCAGGCTTGGTCCACGGGCGTACCGGCGCATTTTGATGGCCAACCGACTGCCGCAGCCGGGAGCGATGCGCACGGTGAAGGTTGGGCCGTCGACCGGCGTGCTTGTTCCTGAAAGGTCGACTGTCGTCACGCGATGCTCTCCATAAGCGCCCCCCTGCACGACGATCGAATGCGGGCGAAGCGTGTCGACATTGACCAATGTCACAGTGGCCTCGTCGGCCGAGAGCGACTCGACCAGCGCAGCTACACCTTCGGGCAGCCCAGGACGACGCGCTGCGGGATCGAAATAACGCAGCCGCGCATGCAGCAGACCGGCGACATGCCCCGGGTAAAGACCGCCGGTCGTGAGATTCACCAGTGTCGACACCAGCGCGGGACTGAACGGAAGGGGGTCATCGGCCAGGCGGGTGTCGGGTGTCGTTTCATCTTTGTGGATCGAGGCGACGCGGTTGCGTAGTGTTTCGAATTCGCCACGTAGTGCCGCGACCGGATAGTCGGCTTGCTGACCGGCCAGAAAAGCGTTCCAGCCCTGGCCGGCCGCGCGCGCGCGATCCGTTTCGGCCATCGACCAATAGAATATCTCTTGGGCGCCGTGCGAATACTTTTCGGGCACAAACGCGTACCAGCCTTGATCGCCATACATGCGCGGATATTTGGTCACGCCGTCGACCACTTTGGCCTGGGAATTCACGGCCTCGATCTGTTTTCGCCAGGCATCGGCATAGCGCGGATTGCCTGTCAGCAGCGTGGCATTACCAAAGCCTGTGAGTCCCAAATGATGCGTATTGCGATTTGCCAATTCGCCCGTCTGCGGCGTGATGACGGTGAATCCCCAGCCGTAAACGCCGCCGTACCAGCGGCCTCCACACTCGCTGCCGATCACGCCATCGAGCCCGACGTTCGTGGGAATGATATTGCCGTTTGAGCCCATGCGTTCGACCCAGGCATCGACGTAGCCGATCAGCCAATCGCGATATTTTGGCTCGTGGTCCAGCATATAGGCCAGCGCGGCCACGCTTGTCGCGCAAAGGTTTTGGGGATGATCGCCAACAATGTCGTTGTAATCGCGAAAGTGCGCCAGCATTTCGGCGTAGCTGCGTTCGCCATGCTGTAGGGAGAAACGACCTGCGACGTCGATTTTGTCGCCGGCCCAGTCGAGCGCCGTGGCCTTACGCAAAAGCGGTCCGCGACTGCCGTTGAAAAGACTGCGAATGATCTTGTGCTGGCGATCGTAGTTGGGTGTAGTCGGGTCTTCCCCAAGATAGAAACCGGCAAAGCGCCGCGCGCGGCGCCGAAAGGCTTCGTCGTGCGGATCCGCCAGACCCTGGTTGATGAAGGCCGTGAGCCCTTCGCCGTTGTGTACCCAGTCGAAGGAGGTGGGAAACTCCTTGTAGTACATCCCATCGCGTGCCAACTCGACTTCCGTTGTGCGAGCCTGCGTGTACTGTCGTAGATGTCCCTCCCATCCCCGCTTGTACAACTCTAGAACTGCGTCAGAACCACCAAGTGCGTAGAGCAGCGGCCAGTCGGCCAGGCATTCGATGGCGTCGTCTGGCCCGTCGTCGCCCCCCCACCGTTCGACACACTCAAGATAGCCGCGATCGTCGAAGTAGCGATCGAAATACACCTGACACGCGGCGCTCGTGGCGCGGAGCAACTCACGCTCGAGCAGCGCCCATTCGGGCGGCGGCATGGGGGTCGAGATTTCAATGGTCGTCGAACCGATCTTGGTAGAATCCGCGGCCACGGTCGGCATTGCCCCACAACTTGCCAGCACGAAGGTCCCAAAAGCAATAATTGCAACCGCGAATCGAAATCGGCCGTGCTGGAAAGGCCTCGGCGGTCGCGTAGCCAAAGGCTCACGACTAGATGGCCCGCGCGATGTGCTCGCGTGCGCGTCTGCGCAAGTTGCGATCCAGATGGCGCATGTGGGAAGCGGCGACGGTGTCATTTCTTCCTCGGAAAATACACATCGACTTGATCGTGCATCGTATAGAGCCGGTAACGATTGCCATCAGGTACGAGGATGCCACTTGATTTGTTGTTCTTGACGATCGGGTTGCGGTGGTACTTGTGCCACTGCCGCATGTCGTCCGACACCGCGACGCACGTAGACCATTTTCCAGGCTCGCTGTCCCCCATGGCGTGATAGTAGCCATAGTACCGTCCCTGATACTTGATGATTTGATTCAGGGCGATCATGCGGTTGTCGTACGCATCCGGGCCCGGCATGATCACCGGGTCGTCCTGCACGTTCGTCCACACGAGCAAATCCCGCGAACGGGCCAACCAGACTCCCAAATCCATCTTCTCGTAAAACAGATACCAGTGCCCGTCCTCGAACCAGGCGGCGGGCGTGCCATAGATGCCCCCCGAGGGGTCGCCGACCGCGTTGCGGAATGCGAGGGCGCCCTGACGTGTCCAGTTGATGCCGTTTGACGAAGTCAACAGGTGGGGCTCGTCTTGCAGTCGACCGGCAAAGGGATAGGCCCGTCCATGGCGAAAGCCTTCGGCGAACATGTAGAGCTTTGGACCTTGTTTGATGACCATCATGTCCTCGGTCCAGTTCTGATCGTAGACCGGGTTCTTGGAATAGCGCGTCCAGGAAAGCCCGTCGTCGCTGGTGGCCAGCCCGAGCATTTTGAAGCCGACCTTCATTCCGTTGTAGCCGGTGTACCACATCAGGTACTTGTCGCCATCGCGCATGACCCAGCCGCGTTCGCGAATTTTGGCGTCCCATTTGCCCGGTCCCGCCGCGGTGAATACCGGGTTCTTCTCATAGGGGACGAAGTCGACGAGCTCCGAGGGGAACTGATGCAGCTTGGCAGGTTCTGCGGCGCGTACGGTCACCCCTAACGCGACCAGCGTGTAAGCGATGACTGCAAACATGGTGACCTTAAACGTAATGGCCTGACTGTGCGCCCGATTTCCTATATCCACTCGGTCGATCATGTTCGTTTTCCCGCGGCCGTGGTGCGTGGCATTGCGTGTAAGCTCGCGCCTTCAACTCTGGCCGGTTATGGTAACAGGGCAGAGTCGACAGTGCAGCCGGCAAGAGGGAAGCCCATTTGACGTCCGGATCCCTGGCAGGCGCCTGTGCAATCCTGCGGCCCGGAACGATCAGTCCGCTCCGTGTGCCGCCGAGGCCGCTCGTCAATCGCGGCGCTTGCCGTTCTGTTCCGGCCCCAATGCGATGGCGTAGGCCGTGGCATGGCTGCGGCAATGCGAAATCGAGACCATGATCTTGCGGATGCCCAGGTGCTCGACCGCGTCACGTGCTCCCCCGCGCATACCCACCACGGGGCGTCCGCCCGGATCGTTGCGTACCTCGACGTCGCGCCAGGTGATCCCTTTTCGCCAGCCCGTGCCAATCGCCTTGAGAATTGCCTCTTTGGCCGCCCACCGCCCGGCATAATGTTGCGTCGAGGCTTTGCGGCTTTGGCAGTAGCGGATTTCGAGCGGCGTATAGACCCGATTGATGAACAGTTCACCATGTCGCTCGATCATTTGCGCAATACGTAGGCATTCGACGATATCGGTGCCGATGCCGAGGATGTTCTGTGGCAGATTCTCGTTTTCGCTCACGATTCGTATGTTTTCCGAGGGATCGCGTTCGGCGCCAGATTGTCACTCGGCAGAGTTTGCAGCGCGTGGGGCGGACGGACTGATAGTGCAGGCACGAGGGCGTCGAGGACCGAGAGAACGACAGCATAGGTGCCCCGGTCGAGCCAGCTTACACCCGGCCGGGTGCCCGCCTGGCTCCATGATAACTCAAAGCCGGTTCGCTCGCAGCCGCTGCGGCAACTCCAGAGGCGATACGAAGCATCCCCGCGGGGCTTTTCCTGCAAGCCGGCCGCCAGGAGTGGCGCCGCGCTTTTCGCAGAATCGACGCGACCGCTGCGTGACACCCGATACCAACATCCGCGGGTATCGCAAAAGGGCTGCTGTTGGGCCGAGGCGACCCAGGCGGTGGCGACGCGCAAGATAGCTGCCAAAATGTTGCCCGACGACCAGGACCATGCCGGCAATGATCGTCCCGCCGAGCAAGCTTGCTTGGTGCGCCGTGTTTAACAGTCTCAATGTCAAGGCCAGCCCCGCTTCCAATGAAATACCTACGGCCACGGGGAAGACTACCAGCGGCGCGAAGTGAGTGGCCACTTTCGTCGCGTCTCAAGCGAGTGCTGTCGCAAGCAGGATCGCTGTCAGGAACCAAGTCGCGAATCGCGCAGGGCGAAAGCGCGCGCGACGTGACAACGCCGCTGAGGGGGCTTCGTTGAAGTATTAACGGCTGACATGCTGCCAATCGTAGCCGATTGCAGGGCGCTCGCTCAATGAACGACTGCAGAGATGCTCGCGCAGTCCGGAAAGTGCCAATGAACAGCGTCATCAGAGACGCCTCGAACAGTTGTGTGGGCGGCGTGATGTAACACTCGTCGTTACAGCATCATGCCGCAAGCTTTTTGGGCCCGTTTGAGCACCTGAGAAGCTTTTTTTCGCGCTCGGCTCGCGCCATCGGCGAGAATCTCGGTTACGCGTTGCGGGTGCGCTTCGAGTTCGGCGCGGCGCGCCCGAGGCTCGGCGAAGAACTGCTCGGCGAGTTCGGCCAGGGCCTTCTTTACTTCACCATATCCAAAACCGCCGCGGCGATACAATGCCGCCATCTCGGTGCGTTGGGCGTCGTTGGCAAACAGACTGTAGAGCTGAAAAAGATGATCGCCGTCAGGCTCTTTGGCCTCTTCGACCGGACGCGAGTCGGTCGTGATCCGCATGATTTTTTTTCGTAACGCGGCCGGTGACTCGAACAGTTCCAGCGTGTTGTTGTAACTCTTAGACATCTTCTCGCCGTCGGTGCCCGGTACACGGGCTGATCCGTCGAGCAGCTTGGCCTTGGGTAGGACGAACGTCTCGCCAAAGTGGTGGTTGAAGCTGCCGGCAATATCGCGGCAAACTTCGATGTGTTGCACCTGATCTTCGCCGACCGGCACCACGTCGGCGTCGTAAATCAGAATGTCCGCCGCCATCAGCACGGGATACGTGAACAGTCCCGCGTCCGCGGGCAGGCCCTTGGCTTTCTTGTCCTTGTAAGCGTGACAGCGTTCCAGCAGCCCCATAGGGGTGCCGGTCATCAACAGCCAGCACAACTCTGAAACTTCGGGAACGTCGGATTGCAAATAGAGCATGGCCCGATTGGGATCCAGGCCCAGGGCCAACAAATCAATCGCCGCGTCGAGTGACAGCTGACGCAGCGTGGCGGCATCGCGGACCGTGGTTAGCGCGTGCAGATTGGCGACGAAGTAGTACGCCTCGCCAGAATCCTGCAGGTCGATGTATTGACGAATGGCGCCAAAATAGTTGCCCCAATGAAACCGGCCCGTGGGCTGGATGCCGGAAAGAACGCGCATGAAAAAGAACCTCGCTGTGGCTATGTCGACGCGTGATGTGCTTTACCCGGAATAGGACCACATTGTTGGATCGCGGCACCAAAAAACAATTTATGCGGAGAGGGTAATTGTAGCGACCTTTTTAACCGAAGAGGCGTTTCCGGCCGAGAGCAGTGGAGCGAGCGGCGGCAGGCGTTACGCGACGGTGGCCGAGGGTTCCCTGCAGCGCGCGTCTCGATCCCTTGTTGCCTGCGCAAGAGCGACCTAGAATTGAGACGTTTGACCGAGTTTTAGCGATTGTCCGAGCTGCCGGAGAAGCAACGATGAAGTTTCAGGTGTTGTCGCACGCCGGTCTGGCGGTAACGTCGCAGAATCGCACGCTGCTGACAGATCCCTGGATTCTCGGCAGCTGCTATTGGCGCTCGTGGTGGAACTACCCACCGGTTCCTCAGCAACTAGTGCGTTCGCTTAAGCCGGATTTCATCTACGTAACGCACATCCATTGGGACCACTTTCAGGGACCGTCGCTACGGAAGTTCGACAAGGCGACCCCGATCTACGTGCCCAAGGGCAATTTCCACCGTATCCGAGACGACCTGGTAAAGATGGGATTTACCAATGTCACCGAGCTAAAGCACGGTCAGGCGGTGCAACTGGCTCCCGACTTTCGCATAACGTCCTATCAATTCGGCGTGTTTCTGGACAGCGCCTTGGTGATCGAATGCGAAGGCATCAAGATCCTAAATGCCAACGATGCCAAGTTCATGGGCGGACCGCTGAAGCAAATAGTCGATCTGCATCCCAACTTTGATTTCGTGTTGCGCAGCCATAGTTCGGCTAACTCGCGGCTGTGCTACGAGATGATCGATGCGCCTCAAGAAGCCGTCGATGATATCTCGGCCTACGTCGAGAACTTTGCCGACTTTGCGATCTCATCGGGCGCCACGTATGCCGTCCCCTTCGCCAGCAATCAGTGCTATTTGCATCGCGAGACGTTTCACTTCAATGACGATGTACAGACTCCACTGATGGTGCAGGAGTACTTTGCACAGCATCAAGTCAAGAATCCGACGGTCAAGGTCATGGTCTCCGGCGACAGCTGGTCGACGGACGAGGGATTTTGCATCGCCGACAGTGACTTCTTCAGCAATCGTCCGCAGCGGTTGCAGGATTATCTTGAGGCCAATCGTGAGAAGCTGGAAAAGTTCTACGAAAAAGAGTCACGCTCGAAGGTAACGCTGCAGGACATGCAAAAGTACTTCGAGAAATTCTTCCTTGCCATTCCCTTTCTGGTGCGACGTTTGTACCGCAATAAGCCGATTACCTATGTACTTTCGGCAGACGACAAGAAATCTATTTATCTCGTCGATATTTACAACAAGCGGGTCGAGCAGCTTGACCGCTTTGATGACGAGACGAATCCGATTCAGATCCATACGTCGACACTAATCATGCGACAGTGCCTGAAGATGGACCTGTTTTCGCACCTAGCCATCAGCAAGCGGGTGCGCTATCGATCGCGCAAACGCGACAAGCACCACATCGAACGGTTAAACCTGTTGTACAACTTCTACGAGTACGACATGTTGCCCGTGCGACGCGTCTTCCAGGGACGATTCTTTCAGACCTGGACGCTAAGGTGGCGCGAGGTGCTGCTCTATTTTCATCTTCTGTGGAACAAGCTGATCTATGGCAACTTACGTTTGCGAACGTTCTTGCCTCCGCGACCGCGCGCCGATGCGCTGGCGCTGACCAACGAGGCGATTGCGCAGGCCAATGCCCGCAGGGCCGAGACGCAGGCTGCCGAGCCGGAATCCGTGGTCTCTCGCTCGGTATAACCGCGGCCCATGACCCTCATGATGCACGAAGAATCGTGCCGAGAAAGGTTTGACCTCGGTCGATTACTTGTTTGCGATCAGGCCGGCCTGCAGTGTGCCGACGACATCCGCGACGCGTCGTGCCCCGAGTTCGGCCAAGGCGGCTGGCAGACCTTCCACTATGCGCATCGAGCTCGTCGGATCATAGAAGTTCACCGTGCCTAGTTGGACAGCGCTCGCCCCGGTGACGAGAAACTCGAGCACATCGTCGAGCGTGGCGATGCCACCGATGCCGATCAGCGGCGTATCGACCGCTTGGGACACTTGATAGGTGCAGCGCAGAGCGATGGGCTTAATCGCCGGCCCGCTAAGTCCGCCCAGGACGTTTCCCAGCAAGGGCTTGCGACGTCGCCAATCGACAGCCATGCCAAGACAGGTATTGATCAAAGAAATGGCGTCGGCGCCGCCAGCCGCGGCACCGCGTGCCACGTCGGCAATGCTCGTCACGTTCGGCGTGAGCTTGGCGATAATTGGCAACCGGCAGGCGGCCCGGGACTCGCTTACCAGCCTCTCGCACATCGCCGGATCAGTACCGAAATCGACTCCGCCTGATACGTTGGGGCAGGAGATATTCAATTCGATCGCGGCCACGCCGGCAGCGCCGTCGAGCTGTCGGCACATGTCGACGAATTCCTCATGATTGCGGCCGGCAATGCTCACGATGGTTGCCGTTTTCAGCGTGCGCAGGTACGGCAAGTGGTACTCGATGAAAGCGTCGATGCCGTCATTGTCGAGGCCAATTGAGTTCAGCATCCCGCCGGTCGTTTCGACGGTCCGCCAAGGCGTATTGCCGGGGCGAGGCTGCCGAGTGATCGTCTTCGGCAAGATGGCGCCCAGGCGATCGAGGTCGACCAGGCCGGCCATCTCGCGGGCGTAGCCGAATGTGCCGGATGCGACCATGATCGGGTTCGCGATCCGCAAACGCCCGAGTTGAACCTGCAAGTCGACGCTGGCGGTATTCACGGGCGGATGAGTGGTCAGAAATCGGGGAGGGACCTGACCGCGTTGGGGGGACGAAATGCTAGTCGTAGGATGCACCCCATCGCGGCGACCGCAATGTACCGGCTATCTTTGCTAGCGACAACGCGGCCGTCGAAGAGGCGCCTCGAGGTGTTGGGCGCGGCATGCGGCATGGCAAAGCGCGCAAAGGTTCACCATGCCGGCACCAGCGCACGGCCACCTATGGGCCGTGCGCTGGTGCCAACTGATTAGCTCAGGCCGTTAGGTAAGCTACTAAATGATGCCACCGTGCGTCCGGTACGGCGTCAGGTGCGACGGCTGGTCCAGGAACCAAATCCGCTCCCAATCGTCCAATAACAGTCGCAAGTTTTCCGACGTGAAAATGAGCTGCTGCGTGCGCCGAGCGGGATCGCCCGAGTACGCTGGCGTAAAGCAGCCCACCGAAGGACTTAGTAGCAAGCCCAGAGCGAGCGTAAATAAAACTGCGCGCATCACCCAACTCCTCGCATGAACGCGGTTTAGATCGCCGGATGTGCCGGGATCGGACCGTACAATGCGGACACCCGCGATCGGCGCAAGCAGGCGCTTGCACGACCGACGAAGAACCACGGATTCTTTGTTGCGGGAAAGGTAGTTGTGACGCGTGCGGGCGGTCACATTCAGACACTCACATCCAAGGTGACTTGGGATGGTCACACTAGGATGTCACTCAGACATGTGCAGACGAGCAAACGAGATGTGTCGGTGCTTTACGCAGCCTCTAAGTGTGGGTCACCCAGAGGTTTTCGGCTCGCTACCGTAAGCCGAGGTGCTAACAGGATGTTCGGGTCGATTATTGGACGGTTCGGACTCGTGTAAGCGGGCGGCTGCGGCAGCCGCTTGTCGCTCCAGCTCGCGAACCCGTTCCTCCATCTCCTTACCAGGCTTGAAGGTTACGACGTACTTCTCCGGTACGAAGACCTTATCACCGGTGCGTGGATTGCGTGCTTTTCGAGCCGCGCGTTTCTTGACCTCAAAGACTCCGAAATTCCGCAGCTCAATGCGTTTATCCTCTACCAACGTCTCCACGATGGCATCGAACGTCTTCTGGACGATCTCCTTCGTCTTGAGCTGCGTCATCCCAATTTCTTCTGAGATGGTTTTGACGATCTCTTTCTTGGTCACGAGTCGATTTCTCCTGTCCACGCGCGAGAGGCCGTCAGGCAATCGCAGAAGCCCTCGCATTAGGCAAGGCACGCTCCAAGTGTAGGTGCCGTAAGAAGTAGTGTCAAGGTCACTCTGGCGCTGGCACTGCTGCACTCCGCCCGGAGCCTACGACATATTCGTCCCGCCGGTTCCAGCGCACGGCTCGGGCCAAGCGAATTAGGCAGTAGACGTCTAAATTGCCAAAGATCCGCGTCGCCGGTCCCAGAATTAGCCCGACATATCCGCCATAACCCATTCCATAGAATGGCTTAACACCATTCTCGGACCGGTTTGCGGCCGCGTCGGAACGCAACAGAACTGCTAGGACATATTGCGCCAGGGCAATAATCGTCGACTTAACCGGCAAACTTGAAGTAATCGCCACAACCCAACCATGGCCGCCGGTGGGGTGGTAGTTCCAAGGGTTGCGCTCGGTGCAGGCTTGATCCTAAGCGAGCGCAGAGGCTCGCCTGGCCACTCACAGGAGGGGAAGCGGAACATGCTCGCCGTCGCGGCTAACGCGAGCCTAGGGGCTCACGGGCACCCGACCGATGCAATGGTACGTAAAGCCGGCCGCCTTCATCTGGGCCGGCTCGTAGAGATTGCGCCCGTCAAAGATCACCGGTGATTTCATGCGGCGCCGCATTTCGTCGAAGTCGGGCCGCAGAAACTGTTTCCATTCCGTGACAATGGCCAGGGCATCCGCACCATCGAGCGCATCGTAGGGATGCTCGGCATAGGTCAAACGATCCCCATATTCGTGGCGAACGTTTTCCATTGCCTCGGGATCGTGGACCCGTAGCTTGGCCCCATCAGCAAGGAGCCGATCAATCAGCACGAGTGCCGGCGCTTCCCGAATATCGTCGGTTCTCGGCTTGAAAGCGAGTCCCCACACGGCCACGGTTTTGCCGCTGGCTTTGCCATTGAAGAATTTCGATATCTTTTGATGCAGGACGATCTTCTGGCGGTTGTTCACCTCGTCTACGGCGGCCAGGATGCGGGGCTCGACGTTGTAGCGGCTGGCCATCGATTGCAAGGCCCGCACGTCTTTCGGGAAACAGCTCCCTCCGTAGCCCACGCCAGGGAACAAGAACGCGAACCCGATGCGGCTGTCGTGGCCGATGCCGCGACGGACGTCGTTGACGTCGGCTTCCATGTGCTCGCAGAGATTTGCCAGCTCATTGATAAAGCTGATCTTCGTGGCTAGCAATGCGTTGGCGACATACTTCGTCATTTCCGCACTTTCGGGGGACATGACCAAGAACGGATGGTCGGTCCGCAAGAAGGGCGAATATAGCTCGTGCAGCACGTCGGCAGTTTCCTGCTCGCGGACGCCCACTACAACGCGATCGGGCTTGGTGAAGTCGTCCAGAGCCGCCCCCTCCTTGAGAAACTCTGGGTTGCTGGCAACCAGGCGGTCTCGACCCGTCAACGCGCGCAGCCGCTTGAAGATACCGCTATTGGTACCGACCGGAACGGTGCTCTTCGTCACGACGACGGCCTTCTCGGGCAGATGCGGTGCCAGCGCGTCGACAACGGCCCACAGGTTCGACAGATCTGCAGAACCATCGGCGGCCGAGGGAGTGCCGACAGCCAGGAAGACGAGCTTGGCCGAACGAACGGCGGACGGCAAATCGGTGGTGAAGTTCAGCCGCGCGTCCTCGACGTTGCGTAGCACGAGTTCGGTCAACCCAGGCTCGTATATCGGAATCTCGCCACGCCGTAGGCGTTCGATTTTCTGCTGGTCGATGTCGACGCAGGTCACCTCGTTGCCGCTATCGGCAAAGCACGTGCCTGTCACGAGTCCCACGTATCCGGTTCCGATGACCGCAATCTTCATGGAGGCAAATCCTTCTTCAAGAAATAGTGGGGAGCCGGCGCTTCGGACAATCGGTCGATGCGCTGGGCGATCAGGTGCGGAGGCTGCTCTGGCGCGGGATACGACGCCCAAAGCGTGGCGGACGCGTCCGTCCGAGATAATGTAGCGTATACTTTGCCTGCCCGCGCCCCGGCGGCAAAGCCCTTATGAAGCCGCAGGTTACACGCGGGCTCGGCTGGCGTCGCGGTAGGAAAGCAGCAGTCGGGCGTAGGCCTCGTACCGTTGGCGCGGTGTCGGAAAACGCGGAAGGACTTCCTTGCCGCGAGCGATTTGACGCTGCCATAGCGCGGCATCGCTTAACAGCCGCGTCAGGCAATCGGTTGCCGACGAGGCATCCTGCGGACGGAAATACAGCGCCGCGTCGTCGCAGACATCGTGGGCGAAATCCAGATCCGTGGTGACGATCGGCAGCCCCATTGCCATCGCCTCGGGGTACGTAGCGCTGAACGTTTCTAGCAGCGTCGGCGCGAAGCAAATGTCGGACCGGCGATACATAGCGGGTCCCTGGGCCACCGGAATGGGCCCGGCGTTCTCGATACAGCCGGCGACGCCCAACTGGTGGGCGCTAGCCATCAACGATTTGCACAGTCGATGCTCTGCTGGCAGCGTGACAATTATTTTGAAATCGAGGCCCGGCAAGCGCGCCGCCAGTTCACGCGCAACGTACGGCAGCACTTCGAAATTCTTATGCTTGTAGGGTGCCGAGAAGTAGAGCAAGCGAATGGGCTGGCCCGGCATGGGAAACGGTTTCTCGCCGTGTTCGGTCCGGTAGCGTTCGCCGCAGGTGTTCGGGATCACGGTGATGCGATCGGCCGGCAGTCCCAAGCGTTTGGCAAGACCGTGCGCGCCCGCTTCCGTCTGAGCTATCCACGCGTCGGCCCGGCGAAACCACAGGCTTTTGTACGCGGTACGTACCAGACAATCGGCCCAATTCCGCAGCGAGCCCAAGCTGCGAAAGGCGGCCCAATTGGGATGCGTCACCCAGGGAGCCGAGCAGCCTACCACGTGAAAGCTGCGAAATCGCACATAAGATGGGCCGGAAAACGTCAATACGCAATCGGGTTGCACGCGGTCTTCGAGCGCGCGAAGCGCGCGGCGCGCGGTGCGGCTCGAGGCCGGAGCTTCGTCGAAGACTGTCATCGTTGCGGGAATCGGGACCCCGAATTGTTCGAGCTGACGAACCCCCTCGCGGGGCGCCGCGAAGGTCCATTCGATTCCGGCCGGGTCGCGCAAGGCTTCAATGATGAATGCCGACGAGGTCTGCAGCGCACCCCCAGTCCGACACGAGGACGTGTTCAATAAGACTTTCACCTGCGGGTCACACTCGTCGGGGGGGCTGTCGAGGGCGCCGTGTCGACCTGGGCCACGCTCTGTACGTAGCGATCTTCCAGCATTCGATACAGCCGCGGATGAACGATGAAGTATTGTTTGCCATCTTCGAGCCGCTGCGGTCGACGCTCGAACTGGCCATCAAGATGCCCGACAACCGTATCCGCAATCGCTACGGCCATGAGCGGCTCAAACTTTTCGCGGTACTCGTACACAGTGCGGGCCAGCGTGCCGTCGACCGGAAAAATGCCCAGGATGTCGCCCGTGTCGATTCCGTGGGCCATGAAATGGACTGTAAAGCCAATGTCGTCGTGGTGGTTTTCGATGAGCGGCCACTCGACGACGTCCATGCCTCGATATTGGGGCAGTTGTCCCATGTGGCAATTGACGACACCAGCCCCGGCTCGTCGTAACGTCTCATCCCCCACGATGCCACCGCCGGCGAACACCACCAAATCGGGCCGATATTGATCCAGTGCAGCATGCACGCGCGGCTCGTTCAGCGTTGTACAGTACACCACTGGAATGCCGTGCCGGGCCGCCAGCGCGTCGACCGAGGATTCGGTGACGCCGATCCGCGCCAGCAAATCGGGTAGTGTTGGATACTCGCGCGGAACATAGGCGCGCCGTCTCAAGAAGAACTTCCGCCAGATTTTCTTGAGCAGGCGGATCCCGTCGCGGCGAAACTCTGTGACCATGCGCCAGGGATTCAGCAATTTTCGCACGACGATGGCGTCCACGCGCACTCCCGCCTGCAACAGCAGTTGTGTTACAGCCAACGTGTACAGACCGTAGCGATTGGGCGAGAAGACGATCACGTGCTTTCCCTGAGAGTCCAGCCGCCTGACCTCGTTCGGCACGCTTCTGATACGGTCTGTGCAGTTCAGGCAAACGGAGGGGCGGTATTTGGGTGTCGACATCTCCGCCACCGCGTGCTCGACGAGCATGTGTACGGTCAGCGCCAGCATAGCAGTGGTCGTCGGCGGTTGCTGACCGGCTACCTGCCGCCGCGCGTTGTCGGTGGAGAGCACCCACCGTTGATCGAGCAGCTTGAGCGCTAGGTTTACAAAGCGACCGTCTTGGCTGTCGGAAAAATACTCAAGAAAAAACAGCACCAACAGATGGAACTTTATCTGTAGATCCTCTGCAGAGAGGTCGCCGACGGCTAACCGTTGTTTGAGCGTTGTCCTGCGCACTTCGCAAACGACGAGCAATGTCTGAGCCCAGGCCGTGACGTGACCCGTCCGGCCGCTCGCGCGCAGCGCCGCGCGCAGGTCGACCA
Source organism: Pirellulales bacterium (assembly GCA_036490175.1). Taxonomy (NCBI): domain Bacteria; kingdom Pseudomonadati; phylum Planctomycetota; class Planctomycetia; order Pirellulales; species Pirellulales bacterium. The sequence goes on from DASXEJ010000230.1 coordinate 23,885, forward strand.
AGAGGGGAATCGTGAGCGATTTCAGGGCAGGTTTGACCTGCATGTGCAACTGACCTCTGATCCTAGGAGGCGGTGGGGCGGGCCACACGCTGCCGGCTAGCATCTGCGCGGCGCCGCGCAAATCCGGCAGAGGATCGACCCCATCCCAGCCGTCCCAGGCTGCGCGGAGTAGTGCGAAATCGCGATTGATCATCCGATCGCTACCATCTAATCGTTGGGCACGAGCGCACAGCGAAATGCGCGTCCGTCCATTCCTGTTAGCGCTTCGGCAAAAAGATAGAATTCGCCGCTTGACTGCGGGCCATCGGCAAAGGCGATCACACCAAATTTGAACCAGTACTTGGGCAACCCGTCGTGTCGCACTTTATGGAGCGGTTCCCAGTGCAGAGCGTCTCGCGAGACCAGCACGTGGGCATGGTCGTCCGTTACGCCAACTCCTTGCTCATTGGCCGTAGCCAGCACGTACCAGCCGTCGGTCAATTGTTTCAGGTACCAGACGGGGCCCGGGAAAGCTTGCAGTTTCTCGACGGTTTTTGTGCGCCGGTCGAATCGGCACAGATACGAAGTTTCCAGCTGCGAATCCATCGGCCAAACGACGGAATCTGGGAAGAACAAAGGGGCGCAAGTGCGCCACGTTTGGCTGCCATCGCCGTATTGCTCGACGGACCGAAAATCCTCGTCAGCAGACAACAGGATGTTCTCATTGGCGAAGTCGCCGGTGCAGACCCAAACGCGCTTCGCATGTGGATCCCAAAAACAACCATGAACGTGTTTGGTCGAGCCGGCGGGAAACTCGTAGATTTTCTCCCACGACCTGCCGGCATCCAAGCTGCGATAGACCGGAACCGGCTTGCGATTTCGATTCGCGCCGTACTCGCCAAAATAAATATGGCCCGCCGGCGTCGTACACATCGACTGGTGAAGCACGACGCGGCAGCGTTCCAGTCGCAGGGTGACGACTAACGTTCCAGAAGGATAGTCGATCCGGTACACGCGCCCCTGCCGGACGGCAACCAGCGCCGTGAGTTTACCATTTTCGAAGATCGGCAGGACGTTGCACTTATCCAGCCGCGACGCCCTCCGCAGCAAGCGAAAGGGGAGTATGGGTCGTTCCCAGGTGCTGACCGGTAGTGCGAAGGTCTGCGTAACACCGTCGTGTTCCACTCGAATGTGCTGCGCGTGGCTGGTAACCGTCAAGCCCGTCGAGGCGTAATGAACAAATTCCGCCTGGTCCAGCGGTTCAAGGCGCAGTTTCATGTCGTGCAAAGGCATTCGGTCGCGGTGGCGAATGGAGTAGTAGGGGGTGGTGCCGATCCGGGTGTCACACGAATGAGCGAATTCAGAAAACTAACTAGCTACGCCGGCGGCAGTAGGTTTTTGAAGATTTTGGCATGCCCGTCGGGGGGGCGTGCGAAGAGTAATCGTTGTAGGACAAGGGCGGGAATGTGTCGGAGTTGGGACCTGGCATCAATTGATCGGTCGTAGCTTGACCGGCCGATGGTCTATGATTCTGATAGCTTTTACGTCGTTCAAGTTGCGCAGCGAACTTTGTGCCTGCGCGATCGATATTATCGCGTCTGCCCCGGGAGACATTCGCTTGTGCGGAATATTTGGCGTTTGGTGTCCCGACGGCAAGCCAGTCGATGAAATGGCTGTGCAGCGCTCGCGCGATGCGCTGATCAATCGCGGTCCCGACGATGCCGGCAGTTGGGTCAAGGGAAATGTTGCCTTGGCCCACCGTCGACTGGCGATCATCGATCTCTCGCCCAACGGTCGCATGCCCATGACCAACGAGGTGGGTGATATCTGGGCGACATTCAATGGCGAGATTTATAACTTTCAAGAACTGCGACGTGAACTGCTCGCCGCGGGCCACAAGTTTCGTAGCGAAACCGACAGCGAAGTCATCATTCACGCATACGAAGAGTGGCAGGAACGATGTTTCGCCCGTTTCGACGGCATGTTTGCCATCGCGATTTGGGACGAGCGGCGGCAGCGAATGGTCCTCGCACGCGATCCGCACGGCAAGAAGCCGCTGTTCTATTACCACCGGCCGGGACGGCTGCTGGTATTCGGATCGACCCTGCGTCCGATCGCCGTGTGGCCGGATGTACCGCGCGACGTCGACGAGACGTCGATCTACGAATACATGAAGGTCGGCTATCTGCACGCGCCGCGCAGCTTGCTTGCCGATACTTTCAAGGTGCGCCCAGGACATTATTTGATCGTGGGTCGGCAGGGCATCGAAAGCGACACGGCCTATTGGAGCCTGCCCGAGATCGCGGCACGTAAACCCCGCAAGTTTGGCAGCGAAGAGGAAGTGCTCGATTATCTCGACGAGACGCTGCGCGAGGCCGTGCGCAAGCGATTGGTCTCGGATGTGCCGCTGGGAGCGTTTCTGTCGGGCGGAATGGATTCGAGCTTGATCGTGGCCCTGATGCGCGAAGTCGCCAACGACCGGGTGCGGACATTCACGATTGGGTTTACCAGCTCGGAGTTCGATGAAAGTAAGTTTGCCCAACGTGTGGCAAAACACCTGGGAGTAGAAAACACGGTCGAGCACATGTCGGCCGCCGATCTGCTGTGCTACGTGCCCGAAGTCATTCGACATTACGACGAGCCGATTGTCGATTTCTCTTTGTTTCCGACGATGGCTATCTCTCAGATGGCGCGACGTGACGTCACGGTGGTACTCACCGGTGATGGGGGCGATGAACTCTTTGGCGGCTACCAGCGTTATCTGGCGACCCATTATTTCGATCACTATGCACGATTCGCCGGACCTGGCATCCGTAGTACGGTGTCGAGAGTCCACCGCTGGCTGCCGCGCGAGCGCATGCGTCGTTTCGCACAATTGACCGCGGCCCGCGACACGGCCACATTCTTCGGACTGTTTGCCAATTTGGGGCGGTACGCCGGGCTGAACACGCTGATTCCTGATGACAAGCTGGGTACGCCGCCCGAGGAAGACGTGGCACGCTTCATCCACGGCCTTCCTGGAATTCCGGCGACGGCCGCGGCGATGGTTTACGACGCCACGCATCCGATGATCGACGGCATCCTGGTCAAAGTCGATCGCGCCACGATGGCCTTTTCGTTGGAGGCCCGTGCACCGTTGTTGGACAAGCAGCTGTGGGAAACGGCTATCGGCCTGCCGCTGAGCATGAAGATCCGCGGCGGACAAAAGAAATACCTGCTTCGCAAGCTGCTGTACCGTTACTTGCCGAGGGAACTGGTGGATCGGCCCAAGATGGGCTTTACGCCTCCCTTGAGAGACTGGTTTCGCAACGAGCTGCGCGAGCAACTGTGTGACGCCCTGAGCGAATCCACGATCCGTCGTCGTGGATATTTCAAACCGGAGGGCGTGCAAAGGTTGCTGCGCGAGCATCTGAGCGGACAGGCCGACCACGTCTACTCGCTGTGGGCCTTGTTCATGCTGGAATTGTGGATGCGCGAGTTCGCCGATGCGCCGGTCGCCGTGGGTTGAATGTCTCTCACGGGTGCGGCCCCGATTCGACACGGCATGGTATTGTATCTTGGCGGGGCATGCTTACAGCCCGTCTCTCGCGGACTGCTGTGTTTCTTCACGCTGAGTGGCCTGCGTTCGCATCGCGGTGATCTTTTTTGCGATTAGTTCCGCCACCAGACGATGCCCGGCTTGATTCCAGTGACCGCGCCCCATCTTCGTATTCTCGAAACCGTGCAGAAAGACGTGGTTCGCCTGCGCATAGGCGAGCATCGCGGGAACCAGTTTCTCGACGGCGATGCCGTGCTCCTCGCAGAAACGTTCCACACGATCATCAGGGTAGGACAAATATTTCGCACCGACATGATTCATATATGCTGCACGAGCCGCCGGGTCCGGGTGCATCTGGTCGGGATTCGTAAGGGTGACCACCAGCAACGTGGCGCCCATCGCTAGGGCCTCCTCGTTGACAGCCAACAGCAGTTGCTCGGTGATTTCCCATGCTTCGTGCCAGGAAGGAGTTGCAGGCGGAAGATAAATCAAGTCGTCGAGTCCCCATTCAGGAACACTGTTCTGCTTGGCGTCCGGCGCGGAGGCATTGCGACCGCGTAGCGAACGCAGCGTGCGGCGCGCCTCGTAAGCGATTTGCACAATCCGACTGTCGTCGGCGATCGCACGGACGATCCGGTCTTTCCAGGAGCTACTCCGGGCAAAGGAATCGTCGAGTCTCAACTCCCCATTATTCAAGACGAAGAAGGGCCGCTGGTTATGATCGCGCAGGGCACGGCAATTGTCGCTCAGGTCATTGGCCGTCAAAAAGCCCAGCACCACCAGGTCGGGATGATACTTGGCGACCCGATCGCGTAGCAGGAGAAGTTCTTGGCCCGTGCCGTAACCGGCCATGCCAAAGTTCATGACGCGCACAGTCTGACCGGCAAAGGGCTTCTCGTGAGTCAGGTCTTCGGCCAGAAGTTCGGTAAAGCGTTGCTCGATCGGGACCTGCATCGATTCCACGTACGAATCCCCGAGCACGGCAATGCGAAATTCGCCGGCGTGCTTCTCGACGGGCCACTCGATATCGCGAAACCCCTCACTGTTGATCTGTACGTAGCTGTCACCTTCCTCGTGTTGCCAGAACGTGGCTCCGGGGCGGTGCAACACGCCGAGCACCGCGTCGGGCTGAGTTCTTGGCGGAAAGCCGATGCCTGCAACGCGCAAGGCGCATTCAACGCCCGCGACGAACACAATCAAGGCGGCCAAGGCCTGAGCCAGCTTGTTCAGGGTGTTGCGGGTCGAAATCATGTGGCGACGAGACTTCGTACTGTCGCCGTCGGCGCAGGCCGATACGGCAGACGGTCGCTAGAACTGGAAATAAATGAACGGGGCATTTTCGGCCGGCCAAGCCACAAAGAATAGCAGCCCCAGCAGCAGGTAGATGATGGGCAAGATTCGACTGGGCGTGCGATCGAGCAAGTCGGCCCAGCGGATGGCAAAGTAAGACCAGCAATGCAGCACGGCGAAGATCGCGAGCGCCGCCAGGGCAATTACCGGCATGCCCAGCCCCAATCCAAGGCTGGTCAACTCCAAGCGCCCGTCGAAGAACACAAAGGCGCGCATCGCATACAGCAAATGATCCAAGTTAGTGACGCGGAAGATCAACCATCCCAGCAACACAAAATACAAGGTCACGGCCCAACAAACGACCTGTATGGCAGGATGTTCAAACAGCGCCGTGAGACGTTCGCTCTTGCGTTTGAATTCGTCGAAGAAGCGATTAATGCACAGCAGCAAGCCCTGGTATGTGCCCCAAATGACAAAGTTCCAGGAAGCACCATGCCACAGACCGCCCAAAACCATTGTGGTCAGCAAGTTGAAATAGACGCGCGGCAGGGTGACGCGTCCGCCGCCCAACGGGATGTACAGGTAATCGCGCAACCAACTGGAAAGGCTAATGTGCCAGCGCCGCCAGAACTCGACGATCGACTGACTGAAATAGGGGAAGTTGAAGTTCAGCGGCAACTCGACCCCTAACATTCGGCTGACACCCCGAGCCACATCCGTGTAGCCGGAGAAATCACAATAAATCTGCGCCGCGAAGAGGGCTGCCCCCAGCATGATGAGCACGCTCGGCTTGCCCTCGGGCTGCCCTAGTATGATTTCAACCAGCGGTGCGACAGAGTCGGCAATGAGCACCTTTTTGACCATGCCGACGGCCGTTAGATGAAATCCACTCAGCAGTCGCTCGGCCGACAGGGTCCAAGGCTTGTGCAGCGTGGGTAATAGCTGTTCGGGACGAATGATCGGCCCGGCGACCAGATGCGGGAAATACGATACGAAGAGTGCCATCCGCAGGAATGAGCGCTCCGGAACGATATCGCCCCGATAGGCATCGATGCCGTAGCTCATGGTCACGAATGTATAAAAGCTGATGCCGACTGGGAGAGCCACATTCAGTGCAGGAGGTGCCCAGTCGAACCCCAGGATATGGCCGATGCCGACCAAATTGTCGCGAAAGAAGTCGAAGTATTTGAAGAATCCAAGAATCACCAGGTTGGCCACCATGCTCGTAGCCAGAAAGGCGTTGCGACGTGAGTTTTCAGACAGCCGGAAATAATAGCCATAGATGATCGGACCGAAGATCGCAAAGGCCGAGATGGCGGCAATGGCCCAGTAAGCATGCTCCCAGCCCGGCTGGAAGAACTCGGCCAACGTGATCTGTGTTTTGCCATGCTGTACCGCCGGCCAGTTGAGCCCCAGGGTCAGATACGCGCCGGCAATCAGAAGTGCTGCCAGTCGGAACTGCTCGCGCCAACTCAGCCGTACTCCGTAAATCCCGAGCGCGGCGGAATAATCGATCATCGACGTCAGCAGCAGCAGGACGAGAAAACGAACGTCCCACCAGGCGTAGAAGACATAACTCGCCACCAGCAGCATCCAATGCTGCGCGCGGGCGTGTCGCAGCACACCGATGCCGGCCAGCACTAGCAGCATCAAAATCAGAAACTCGTAAGTCTGGAACAGCATTTCGTAGTCGGCCTAGGGATGTGATGCGGTGCCAAGAGGTCCTAGTTGCTGCCCTAGAAAGCGACTGTAGCGGTCGCGTCCCGCCGCATTGGGATGCAGGGCATCGGCGAATTCGTCGTCCGGCAGCAGGTCGACTGCGTCGATAAGGATGCCCGATTGCTCTTGGGCGATCTGCGTCAAAAGCGCACGCAACTCTGCGACGTAGGACTGCACGCTGTCACGCAGCAATCGGTGCATGGGAAGCATGATTAGCACGGGGGTCGCAGCTGAGCGGCGAACCTCCTCAGCCAGCGTGGCGATGAGCTTTGAACCGGCATCCGTTCCGCCGGCCAGTTGCGCTTCCATACCGCGGCGAATGGAATCGATATGCAGGGAAAGCCGTTCGTCACGCACGTTGAATTCAAGTTCGTAGGGATCGATCCAATTGTTAGTCGCCGTGCGCCGCAACTCATCACGACGCAGCAGCAATCGCACCTCGAGATTGATTTCATTCAGCAAGGCTGTGCGAAAATGGAGATCCTGCTCGAACCGATTCGATCGCAATGCCGCATACGTTGGTTCGCTCACACCCGGAAAATCGGCCCGTCTCCAATCGCGCGGCCAAGCCGTGACGAAGCCCCCCAGGGCGTAGGCGTAGGCTTTGTCGATGTCGATGTCGAAATTGTCCACCTGCCCCATGTACTCGGGGCTGAATCCGATCGCCACGGCGGTGGGCCGGGCGGCCAATGTCTTGGGTAGCAACACCCGGATCTCACTCAGGCCGCAACCGCTGATCGCGAGGTTTTGGGCGTACCAGCCACTCGGAGCCGTGGCTTCGACAAGTCGCGTGTCGACCCCTTCGCGGGTAATGGAATTGCCGAGAAACGCGATTACCGGAGCGGGCGATAACCTGGCATCCAAATGCTGGCCTAACTGCACGATTCGCTCGACACTGCCGACGCCGATCACTGGCAGCACAAGTCTGGTTAGCAGTACAAATCCCAACAGCGCTCCGAGAGATGGCAGTAGCACGATGCGCAACACGGTAACGATCACGCCTGGTCCAGCAGTCGCCCGAACTGGCGATTCGACGGCTCGTTCCTCGGTCGCGGTCATGCGGGCAGTTTCAACACAATCGACTGAGTGAGACGCGAGGCGGGAGCTTCGTACAATTTTGTTTTCAATCTGACGGACGCGCGGCTATGTCGTTGCCGGAGAGTCATGGTCTGTCCAGGTCGGTGTCGCGCGCCTATCAACCGGCTGTGGACGCGGGACCGCCGGGTCTGCGGGGTGGTAAGGAGACCCGCACGACCTGATGGACGGGGCGGAAGCCGGTCTTCTTTTCCGGCTTCAGATGATAGGCGATCGCCACCATGATGGCGAAGATGGGACCGAAGAAAACGTTGTTTAAGAATGAATGGTCAACCATGGCGATCATCGCGATCATCGTTGCAATGGCCAGCACTGAAGCTCTGGCCCTCCTGTCGGTACAGCGCCACGCCATCTGACAGAGAACCACCAGAAACAGGAGGAAAGAAAGGAACGCCAAGATGCCGGAGTTGCCCCACACGTACAAGTAGTAATTGTGTGGTCCGAAGCCACCGCCTAGGGGGACGACGGTGTCCATAAAGCGGTGCCCTTGGCCCGTGATTGGCTCACGCATCACTGCGCGCCATCCGTACCCCCACAGGGCAAAGCGGTCATCCGCTTGCCGATCGCCCTCGACGTTGCCTTGCAACAAAGCACCGAAGCGCGTCAAGCGCGACTCGAATATCTTTGTGCTAGTGGCCTTCATCTGATCGACGATAAAAGAACCTACGATCGCTACAAAGGCGAAGACCACGACGATTTGCAAGACAACACGAAATTGCCGCATGAGCAGACCGTAGACTCCCGAGCCGAGCACGATGATCGCCAGCCCGGTACGCGAAAACGTCGTCAACATGCCAATGACGATGATTGCCCGGAGCACTATGTTGACGGATTTGGACTTAAAGGGATAAATCAACGACAGCAACAGGCAGAAGCCCAGCACTTCGGCGCAGCTATTGGGATTGAGCCAGAACCCGGATCCACGGCCGAGCTCGGTAAGAATCAGAATAAAGCGCCCCGGACTTAGCACCTGCAAGACAGCTAGCACGCCGCCGATCGCCGATGCGACAACGGCGGTCTTGAGCAACATCGGTAGCTTGTCGCGATCGATGGCCCGAATGGTCAAAAACGGTACTCCGATCAGACTGATCCACAGCTTCAGGACCAATTGCCAGAGGGCCATATCCGAGACGCCGACAAGCGAATGCGGCCCGATGAACCCTCCCAATGCGAAGAAGATCCAAAATACCCAAGCCACCAAAAAGTAGGGGTGGCTGGGCTTGGCCCGCGTCATCGGGATCACCAGCATGCCGGTCAGCGCGAATGCTACCGGTTGCAGCGGTAGCGATTCCAGCTTCAGCACGGCCAGGATCAAGCCGGCGACGTTGAAGAACGAAAACAGGAAGAAGGCCATGTACGACCACACAGCAATCCCTGGCGCGCGGTACTCTACCGCGCGGCGCCCCACGGACTGCGGAGGGAAGGCTCCGGCGGGCATGCTAGGATTTGGCGCCGAGTACCTGGTCATACAGACTGTACAGCCGTTCGAGTGTATTTTCGATCGCGTACGCTTGTTCGGCGTGATTGCGGGCCGCGGCACCGTGGCGAAGCGCAAGCTCATCGTCGTACAAATAGCGACGCATCGCCCCGGCGAATGCCTGCGGATCACGCGTCGGCACGAGCAGGCATTGCTGCCCGGATTCCACCACGTCTCGCACGCCCCCGATGTCGCAGCCGACGATCGGCAAACCGGCCAAGGCCGCTTCGATCATGGCGTTGGACAACCCCTCCATCTCCGACGGAAACACAAACAGGTCGGCAGCCCGCAACAAGTCCGTCACGTCGCGCCGGGTCCCCAGGAATTGTACACTATCGGTAAGTTTTGCCTGTAAAACCTGCGCTTCTAGTGCCGAGCGTTCCGGGCCGTCGCCGACAATCACCACGCGCAGCAGGCCCGCTTGGTCGCTAAGTAGCCGCACGGCCTCGACCAGATCGCAGACGCGTTTGGTGTCGACCAGCCGGCCGACGAATATCGCGAGCTTGTCCTGCGGCCCAACCCCGATCGCGGTGCGCACAACGTGGCGGTCGAGCGGCGTGCGAAAATGGCTGATGTCGTGACCATTGGGGATCACGCGAATTCTCGCTGGCGGAACGCCGTACGTAGAGAGAAATGCCCGTGAGGCATCCGAGTTCGCGGCGTATCCGGCGCACTGGGTCCGCACTGTCCAGGCACGCACCGGCTGCTGCCAGCGACTGGTGACCAGGGACGTGGCTTCCGAAAATACAATGGGCTGGGCGGCACGACACACGGTGCGCGCCAGCCCAACGTAAAACATCATCGCCGGCAGGAATACGTGAAACAGATCGGCATCGCTGCGCGAAATCTCTCGCGCGGCGCGCAAGGCAAACGCAGGGCTATATGATCTTTTCCGTCCCAGGCTATGAATCTCTACGCCCGCGGCACGAATGGTCGCCTCGTACCCTCCTCCGGAATGCAGTGTCCATACTTCGGGCAGATATCGCGACTTGTCCATATGCTGGCAGAGGACCGCCACGTTGCGCTCAGTGCCGCCACGGTTGAGCGTATTGATGAATAGGGCAACGCGTCGGGGCTTCATGCTGCGTATCGATTCCACCACGCGTCAAATACCAGTAGAGCAAATAGCTCGTCGCTACGCTCGGTACTTAGTCGGCCGACCCCACGTTGCACATCATCGAACAGCCGGCGCACGCCATCGCGATCGAGCACGCCGGAGGTGACCGCCGCGCCATTCTGCACGGTCTCGCGCACCCGGTGATCGGCCGCGGCCGCCGACATCCATTTGACCAAAGGAATAGCGAAGCCTTGCTTGCGTCGATAAGCAAACTCGTCTCCGAAGCGCCGCGCCACCAATTTGCGCAATACCCGCTTTTCGGTTGCCGCCTCGAAACGGACTTGCTCGGGAATTTGAAACGCCAGTTCCGCGACCTTTCGGGATAGAAATGGCACCCGAGCTTCCAGACTGTGAGCCATGCTGGCGCGATCGACTTTTACCAGCATGTCATTGGGCAGGTACATCAACAGGTCGTAAAGCTGCGTTTGCGTTACCGGCGGCAGGCCACGCAACTCGGCAACGTGCTCACGCATGTGCCACATGCGGGCCTCTCCATGTTCGCGCTGGTCGGGTGCCAGTACGGTGCCGCGCAGCGACCGGCCTGGTAGCCGCTGGATCGACATGCGTCTCTCGTCGCGTGGCAGCGCGAAGCGGCGCCCCCAGTCATGCACGCGCGATGAGACCGGTGCAAGCTGGGCAAGACCGCCGAAAAGCAAGCGATTCACGAAGTTTGGCACGATGTCCAAGCGGCTGACCTGGTTGCTCAGCACGTGGTGCTTGTAGCCACTGAACAGTTCATCGCCGCCATCGCCGGAAAGAGCGACGGTGACGTATTCACGGGCGAGGCGGCTGACGGCGTACGTCGGCAGCAGCGACGAATCGGCGAACGGCTCGTCATAAAACTCGGCCAGCGCGCCGAGCTGACCGATCGATTCGTGCGGAAGCGTCCGAAATACCGCGTCGGTGTGCAGCGCCTCGGCTACTTGCCGCGCGAAACCAACTTCAGAAAAGCCATCTTCCGCGAAACCCATGGTGAAGGTTCGCAACGACGAGCCGTTGACACTCTTGGAAGCTTCCAGCGTGACGAGCGTCGAGTCGATCCCGCCGCTGAGAAACAAGCCCAGCGGGACGTCGGCGATGAGTTGGCTTTGCACCGACTTTTCGAGGACGTGGTCCGCCTCGTCCGCCCAGGCATCCAGCGACTTCCCTTCGCGCGGGGAGTATTGCGGACGCCAGTATCGTTGCAATCGGGTTTGCCAGGTCGTCAGGTCGAGTTCCAGACTGTGCGCCGGGGGCAACTTGCGTACAGAGGCGAAGATCGAGCGCGGCGCTGGTATCCAATGGAAGTCAAAATAGTCATTCAGCGCTGCGCGATCGATTTCGCGCGAGACTTCACCCGATGCCAAGAGCGGCTTAATTTCCGAGCCAAATACCAGACGCCGATCGTCGAACGCGTAGAAAAGTGGCTTGATGCCGAACGGATCGCGGGCAAGTAGCAGGGATCTCTTGTTCTGGTCGAAAATGGCGAAGGCGAACATGCCGTCGATGACGTCGAGCATTGCGGCGCCGCGTTCCTCGTACAAGTGAAGCAGCACTTCGGTATCGGTCCGCGAGCGGAACTTATGACGGCCTGCGAGGTCGGCGTGCAATTCCTGAAAGTTGTAGATTTCGCCGTTGAAGACGATCCACACCGTGCCTTCTTCGTTCGTCATCGGTTGATGTCCGGCCGGAGACAGGTCGATGATCGCCAAGCGGCGGAACGCCAGACCCACCTGATCAAAGACCTCGCAACCGTCGTCATCAGGCCCGCGGTGGCGGATAGTGGTGGCCATGGCGCGCAGCATATCGCCATCCGGCCGTCGCCGGGGATCGCGAAATGCCACTCCGCAGATGCCACACATATTGGGTTTACAACGCTTTACAGGGGACTAGAGAGCTAGGATGGTCGACGAGAAAGGAGCGATCGAACCATCGCGTCGCCCGACAACAGAGACCGAGACGCGGCCAAATTAGAGCTTGCTGCGCCAACGGTCACCGTCACATACGGTCCATCCGCCGCCGCGCGCAAAAGTGTGCGCCGCGCGGATGTTGGCCTGCCATTCGGGCAAGATTTGCGCGATAGGAGTTTCTTCGTATTCCGTTTCACTTAGTTTGAGCACGTGATTGAAGACGATCCCTCGCCCGTAGCCGCCGGCACAGTTTTGCGCGGGGCGAATGAGCTTGCCATCCTGCCAAAACAAGCGGCCAGCCGGCCGCGCCCTGCGCACGTCGGAGACGATCGGGTTAAGCGGATGTGGTGTCCATGTGCCGTGGAAGGGATCCGGCGCGTGGAACAAATACAGTTCGTCCCAGGCCTTGGCCCCTTCGTTCTCAACCATAATAGCGAACATCCACCATCGTCCGTCCTGTTCGTGCAACGTGGCGTCGATCGCGGTGACCTTATCCATGATGATCGTCGGACCTTCCCAGCGATGCGGAAATTCGACGCTACGGTACGACTCGACCCGTCGTTCGGTCGAGCATTCGACCAGCATGTGAATTTGGTCGCGATACTTAAACAGGAACGGGTAAGACAAGTGATAGGGCTTGTCCAGTATGGTGATGGGTTTTTCGGGCCAATGCCCGTCTGCGCCAACGGAAAAGAGAACAATGGTCCCCTTGGCAATTTTTTCGTCGTACTCCTCGCAAAAGACGTGGCAGCGTCCGTCGTGTTCGAAGATATTCGGATCAGCCCAGAAAAGATTACGCGGCGGTATGATTTCGCGCAGACGATGCAGCGAACCTTGTACGCTTTCCGATTTATGCGCGAACAGGCGCCATTGGTTGATCGAGACAATGTTGCGATAGCGGCGTGCCGTCATGTGCGCGGCCAGTCGCAGCAAAATCTTGATCATCTGGCCGTTTCGCGGGGCCGTATACATTGGCTGCGAGTAAAGATCGATCGTTGGATGGGCCGCCCGCGCCTTGGCGAGGAAACGATCTGGACCCAGGCGTTGCAACTCGGCTAGGGCTCGCGGCAAGAACGACAACGTCTTCCAATAGTGGCTATTCAAGCTACGAATCAGCGACACGGAATCGGTGCAGGATTGCGATCGATAAATCACCAGGCCGCCGTCGAGTTCCTCGTTGAGAATCTGCAGGACGCTGCCGGTCGTAGGGCTGCGGAGAAACACCTCCCAGGCGCCGGCGGGGCCACCGCGAAATGTATCCGGATCCCCGTGATGAAAGGACCACACTCCACAACGCGGCGCCGTCAGGATCCCCCCGCGGAGGATGCGAAATCCCAAACGCACTAGCACGTCGACATCGTATTCCTTGATGCGGGCCAGGTCCTCGACGGCAAAACGATCA